>NZ_WFVX01000144.1:0-4974 GCF_015491435.1 Thermosulfurimonas sp. | reverse complement strand
GTGCATGAGGTGCAGGAGGGAGGGATTTCCGTACTCTATCAGGTGCGGGGGCGGGGGACGCGGATCCTTTCGGCCCTTCGCCGGGGGGACGAAGTAAAGGTGGACGGCCCGCTCGGAAGGCCCTTTCCCGTACCGGGAGCCGGGTCGGTCTGGGTCGTCGCCGGAGGGATCGGGGTGGCCCCTTTTCTTTTCTATCTTGAAACCCTGAAGGCCCGGGGGATTCCTCGCCGGCTCTTTTACGGGGCCCGGTCGCGCGAGGATCTTCTGCGGATCTCGCGGCTTTCGCGCCTTGCGCCCCTTATCCTTACCACCGAGGACGGCTCGGCCGGAAGACGCGGCCTGGTGACCGAGGCCCTCTCCGAGGCCCTCACCCGGGAGAGGCCGGCTTTGATCCTTGCCTGCGGTCCGCCGGCCATGCTTTCTGCGGTGGGAAGAATGGCCGAGGAAGCGGCTATCCCGGCCTGGCTTTCCCTGGAGGCGGTGATGGCCTGCGGGCGGGGGCTCTGTCTGGGCTGCGCCGTGCCCCGGAGGGGCGGAGGGTATCTTAAGGTGTGCGTGGAGGGGCCGGCGGTGGACTCGCGGGAGGTTGACCTTCATGCCCTTAGTTAGGCTCGGATCGCTCAACCTCAAAAACCCTCTCATGCTTGCCTCCGGCACCTGGGGCTTCGGGGAGACGCTCCCCGAGGAGGTCCTTAAAGGGGCCGGGGGCCTGGTGACCAAGGGGATTTCGCTTTTTCCCCGTGAGGGGAACCCCCCGCCGCGGCTTAGTGAAACCCCCTGCGGGCTTATAAACTCCATCGGGCTTGAGAACCCCGGGCTTTCGGTCTTTCGGGAAAGGATCCTTCCCCGGCTCCTTTCCCACGGGCCGCCGGTGGTGGTGAACATCCTTGCAGAAAGCGAGGAGGAGTTCCTGCGCCTTGCCGAGGGGCTTTGCGGGACCGGGGCCGCGGGGCTTGAGGTGAACATCTCCTGTCCCAACGTGAAAAAGGGGGGCCTTGCCTTCTCTAAGGACCCGGAGGGGGTCTTCCGCCTGGTACGAAGGATACGCGAGGTGTGGGAGGGGTTCCTTGCGGTGAAACTCTCCCCGGTGGAGCCGGTTTTTGAGGTGGCGCAGGCCGCGGAGGAGGCCGGGGCCGAGGCCCTGACCTGCGCCAACACCTACCCGGCCCTTTCGGTGCTCCGGGAGGGGAAGGGGCCCCGGTTTCATCTCGGGGGCCTTTCCGGCCCGGCCATAAAGCCCCTCACCCTGCGCTTGGTCTATGAACTCTCCCGCCGGGTAAAGCTCCCGCTTATTGCCTGCGGGGGGATCGTCTCCGGGCGGGATGCCTGGGAGTATCTCCTCTGCGGGGCCCGGGCCTTCCAGGTGGGAACCGCCACCCTCCTTGATCCCCGCGCTCCGCTTCGTATCCTTTCCGAGCTTGACGCCCTGGCTAAAGACGGCTAAAAGCTAAACTATGCGCAAATTATGGGCGGTAGTACTGCTCTTTTTCTGTGGGTGTGCCTATACCCAGCAGGTACAGGATCTTTCCCTGCGTCTATCCTCGGTAGAGGGTCAGCTCCAGGTCCAAGAAAAAAGGCTTTCCCGGCTGGAAGCCCGGCAGAGAGACCTTAACCGGCGACTTTCGGAGCTGGAGAAACGGCTCTCGGCCCTGGAGAAAGAGACCGGGGCCCTCAGCCAGCGACGGGCGGACCTGCTTGCGGAGATCCAGAAGACCCAGGCCGAAATAGCCCGGCTGAACGGACTCCTGGAGGAACTCTCCTATCAACAACGGCAGGATCAGGCGGCCTTCTCCGAATTTCAGGGGGAGGTTCTCAAGCGACTGGCGGCCCTGGAGAAGGGTAAGAAGGTCTCGGCTCCTCCTTCTCCTACCGGCAAGACCTCCCGGCCCGGACAGGAAGAGCTTTACCGGCAGGGTCTTGCGGCCCTCAAACAGAAAAACTATGCCCGGGCCCGCAAACTCTTCCGGCAATATCTGGAGCTCTATCCTCAGGGTAAATATGCTCCCAACGCCTATTTCTGGATCGGCGAGACCTATTACGCCCAGCGTCGCTACGAAGAGGCCATCCTGGAATATCAGAAGGTGGTGGATCATTATCCCAAGCACTACAAGGTCCCGGCCGCCCTGCTCAAACAGGCCCTTTCCTTTCTGCACCTGGGCGACAACGAGGCGGCCCGCATCCTCTTCCGCAAGATCGTAAAGGAATATCCCCGTAGCGAACAGGCTCCGGTGGCCCGCAAATATCTGAAACGACTCGGACGCTAAAAGTGCGTTCCCTTCTGGCCGGTTTTTTCCTGCTCTGGATGGCCCTTTCGGTCCAGGCCGCCCGGATCGGGCTTCTGGTCTCCGGCGGTCCCGAAAGGCAGGAGGTGGTCGCCGTGGCCCGGGACCTGGCCTCGCGTTTCCGGCTGGAGGGTCTTCCCCTGTGGGTAAAGTTTTACGATCCCGGCAGGGACGGCCGGCAGGCCCTTTCCGTCATCCGAAAGGCCCGCAACCAGGAGGTTCGGCTCCTGATCGGCCCCCTGAACCCCCGGGCCAACGGGGAAGTAATCCTGGCCGCCCGGGCCTATGGAATCCCGGTGATCCTCCTTACCGGGGACGTGGACCCCATCAAGATCCCGGGGGAGCCTTTCCGCGGGGTCTTTCGCACCGGGCTCTCCCCGCGCATGGCCGCCAAGGGGCTCCTGCGCTGCATCGCCGGCCAGGGGCGTCATCACCTGCGACTGCTCCTTTCCCTGAACGATGAAGGACGCCTGGGGCTCCGCTGGCTCAAGCTCTACGCCTGGGAATACCGCCTGCGGATCGAAAAGGTGGTCTGGTTCGGTCCGGGGGACACCTATCTTTATCCCAAATTCGAGGCCCTGCTCGGGGCCGACGCCGTGATCATCTGGTGTGATCAGGCCAGTGCCCTGCGGGTGGCCCGGGCCCTGGCCCTCTCCGGGCTTCATCTGCCGGTATTCTGGGGGCCGCAAATCGCCAGCGAAACCCTGCTTTCCGAAAACAGCGACCTGTGGAATCAACCCTTCCCGGCCACGGGTCTTTATCTTCCAGAAAAACGCTCCGCCTTTCCCTTCCCCCTCGATCTGCGCATCTCCGCCCTGATAGACGCCTTTTATCTGGCCCGGGAGATCCTCCTTCGGGGACATTCCCTGAGCGAACATACCCTCGAATCCCTGGGAAGGATAGACCTTCCCGGGGGAACCTATTACCTTTCCTCAGACGACCACTACGGGCTCCTTCCCCAAAGCGTGGGGCTCTTTACCTACGGTCCGGAAGGCTTCCGCCCCTACTGCCCTCCCGGACATCTTTAAGGGAGAGGAGGCTCTGATAAAATTTTGGGTGAAGGTAAGGCTCGGAGGCCAAAGATGGAAAAACGGGTTTTGAACTTTGTGGTAATCCTTGAACCGGATCCTTCCGGAGGTTATGTGGTTTCGTGTCCGGAACTTCCGGGATGTTACAGCCAGGGTGAAAGCGTAGAGGAGGCCTTAGAAAACATAAAAGAAGCCATCCTTTTAACCCTGGAAGACCTTGCAGAATCTGAGGAACCTCTCCCGGAGTCCCGAAAGATCCTGGTTTCCACGGTATCCGTTTCCATATAATGGCTAAACTTCCCATTATTTCCGGAGACGATCTCATCAAGGTATTGGAAAAGATGGGTTATCGGGTGGTAAGGCAGAAAGGCAGCCACATACGCCTTAAAGCCCCGGATAAACCTCCGCTTACAGTCCCCAGACATAAGGTCATCAAGCCAGGTCTTTTGTTGAAAATCCTTAAAGACGCCGGCCTATCCCGCGAGGAGTTTATTTCTCTTTTAAGAGACGGGTAAACTTTTATTGATCTCCGACAGGGCGGAAAGGACCTCTTCCGGGGTTAGAGCCTGCATACAGCGCAGGTCGCGGCACTTTTTGCGGAAACAGGGGCTGCAGGGAAGACCGGCCCGCAGCACCCGGTGACCCTCTCCGAAGGGGCCGGTGCGCCAGGGGGCCGTGGGTCCGAAGAGGGCCACCACCTTACGGTCCAGGGCCGCGGCAAGGTGCATGGGCCCGGTGTCCACCGAGACCACGGCCCGGGCCCCGGAAAGGATCCCGCAGAGTTCCTTAAAAGTTAGACGCCCGCAGAGGTTCTCCCCGTAAGCCGCACATCTTTCCACATATTCCCGGTCCCCCGGCCCCCCGACCCAGAGGAGGGGAAGGCCTAAGCCCCGGGCCTTTTCGGAAAGCGTACGCCAGTTTTCTTCGGGCCAGAGTTTGGTCCTCCACCGGGTGGCCGGAATGAAGATAAGCCAGGGCGGGGGAGGAAGGGCGCGCCTTTCAGCCACCTCCTCGGGCGAAGGATACCGGGGAAGCGGAAACTTAACCGGCTCGGAAACGCCTCCCAGGGCTTCTGCGGCCAGGAGGTAGCGCCGCACAGCATGAAGATCCGGATCATAGGGAGGAAGTTTTTCGGTGAGAGGAAGGGTGCTTCCCTCCCGGTGATTGGCAAACCCGAGTTTGCGGGAGGACCGGGAGAGGGCCACCGGAATGGCGCTCTTAAAGAGCCCCTGAAGATCAAGCACCGCGTCGTAATGTTCGGCCCGAAGCGCAGAGAGAAATTCCCGGAAAAGTTTTATCGCGCCCGCGGGCCTTCCCCGCTTGAAAAGGGCCAGGATTTCCCTGCGGGGAAAGACGATGAGCCTCCGGAGCAGGGGATGCCCCTCAAGGAGTTCGGCCTGAGGTCTTTCGGCCACCCAGTCTATCTCAAGGCCCGGGTGCCCCCTCTTCAAGGCCGCAAGCACCGGAAGGGCCTGCACCACATCCCCGAGAGCCGAAAGCTTGACGATGAGGATCCTTTTTAAGGAAGGATTAAGAAACACCGCTCAAGATGAGGCCCGAACCGAGATCTCCAAGACCCTGCGCTCGGCGGGATCGAAGGAAACCCCCACGCTTATCACCGAAAGCCCCTCGGCCCGGAAACGATCGGCATAGCCCCGGGCCTC
>NZ_WFVX01000143.1:0-4003 GCF_015491435.1 Thermosulfurimonas sp. | reverse complement strand
GGCCTCCTCCCCCGGGGGAAAGACGGCTCGAAAACTAATCTCCACTCTTTCGGGTTTCCCCACCGTGAGGATGCGCAGGCGTCCGTTTTCTATCTCCGGACGGATGGGTTTCCCTCCGAGGAGGATGCGGGTTATCCGGAGGTTCTTGACCCGGATCCAGTAAACCCGATTCCGGGGAAGAAGGATGGTGCTTTTCCCGCTAAGGACATGGGCTCCGGGGTCGAGACTTATCCATACCTGGGTGCGCGGAAGCTGACCGGTAGGGGCCGCCTTTGCGGCGTTTAACCAGAAAGAAAGTAGAAAAAGGCTAAGACATAAGATGGGCCACCACTTCCGGAGCCGAAGCGAAGTGAAAATGGATGTAACTGGCAAGAACCTGTCCCCGAGCCCATCCGTAGGTCTCCACCGGTTGCCCCTCTGCATCTTTCACCTCTAGTCCATGAAGATATCCCTTGAGCAACCTACTATACCGGAATTCGTGCCCCCTTGCGAGGGCGCCGCGAAGAGAAGGCGGGGCTTCGGGTCTAAAGCGGACCTCTCGATACCCCAGGGAACGAAGCCTTCGATCCATTACCGCCAGGCCGGGAAGGGCTCCCATCATGGGATAGGCCTTTCCCTGGTGTTCTATAGCTTCGAGGAGAAACATAAAGCCTCCGCATTCGGCAAGAACCGGGCATCCCTCCCGGATCAGCCGCCGGATCGCGGCTCTGAGGTCATCCCTCCGGGAAAGGGTTTCGGCAAAGAGTTCGGGATAGCCCCCTCCCAGATAAAGGGCCTCGGTTTTCTGCGGAAGGGAATCCCGCAGGGGGGAGAAGAAGACCAGTTCGGCCCCGGCCTCGGCAAGGAGATCCAGATTTTCCCGGTAGTAAAAGGAAAAGGCCTCGTCCCGGGCCACGGCCACCACCCTTTTTCGGGGGAAGGGCTTGTCTGCAGAGGGAAGAGAAAGATCAAGGGGCTCAAACAGCGCGGGGAGGTCCACATAATCCTTTATCCGTTCGGCCCAGAGCTCCAGTTTTTCCTCCAGGGATATCTCTTCGGCCTGCACCAGCCCCAGATGTCGTGAGGGAAGTTGAAAGGTTTCCTCCCTCGGAACGACTCCCACCACCGGGACCTCCACCGAAGCCAGGGCCCGGCGCAGGAGGCGTTCGTGTTTGGAACTCCCCACCCCGTTGAGGATTAGGCCCCGGAAACGCAGTCCGGGCTCGAACTCGACCAGCCCCTTTACCAGGGCTGCCGCGGTGGTGGAGAGGCTGCGGGCCGGAAGGATCAGCACCACCGGAAGACCGAGTATTTTGGCCACTTCCGCGGTGGAGGCCCTCACGGTGCCCCCGATCCCGTCGTAAAGACCCATCACCCCTTCCACCACCGCCACCTCTGCGCCCCGCATTCCGCGGGCAAAGCTTTGCAGGAGGGCTTCCCCGGGACAGAAAAAGGAATCCAGGTTGTAGCAGGGACGCCCGGCCGCGGTCTCAAGAAAGCCGGGATCGATATAATCCGGTCCCACCTTGAAGGGGGCCACGCGAAGGCCGCTTCTCACCAGAGCCCGGATCAGAGCACAGGCCAGAACCGTCTTTCCGCTTCCGCTCCAGGCCGCGGCGATCAGGGCCCCGTAATTTCCACCTTGTAACCCACGGAGAGCCATGCTGTTTCGTTGCCGCCGATCCTCTGCCCTACAATTTCGACCGAGTAAAGGTATCCGTCGGTGTAACCGTGCGTATCCACGATCTTACAATAGACACGATAGGTGCCGTAACTCTTCTGCCAGTCCGGATTCTGGACAATATCCGCCGGCGAGGAGTGACTGGTAACCGAGGTTACATCGCTTACAAAGGCCGACCATGTTTCCCGGGAATGGTCACACTTGAAGGTATTAACGATGGTACAATCCTTCAGGGCCTGAAGACACTCCAGGGTTCCTCCCTTGGCCGCTTCCAGGGCGGAGGTATATCTTTTGGACCATCCCGAAAGACGGGACCCATAAAAAATGAGATAGGTAAGCCCCAGGAGCATGACCAGAGCCACCAGGGTAATAATAAGGGTGTAAAGTAGAATGAAACCGCGCTCTGAAGTTGGTCTTTTCATAGCTTAAAATCTTCCAGGTTTAGGGGTTTGACTTTCATTTGAATCAGTTTCCAGCGGTAATATCTGGAAGGCACATTGATATCTTCATAAGTGCCGTCTGGATAGGTGATTCTTACAGTGGAATTCTCCGTAACCTCCGTACGGCTTTTGGTGCCTTCCTGATAAAGAATGTAGAGATCTATCTCCTTAACCTGACTGAAGATATCCGAGGCCGAAAGCGTGGTTAGATCCTTGCTCCATTGATCTATGGTGCCATTCCCGTTGGTGTCCCTCCCGGCAACGATCTGAAAGGCAAATACACAGTCGAGAATAGGCTGCTCGTTCCGGGTCCCGTTATGGGTGATTTCCGCCCGGTAGAGCTCGTAGGTGGAGGGGTTGCATCTTGCCGGAAGGGAATTCGGACGCCGAAGGTAATAATCGACCCGGTTAAAGGGCATTCTGAGGGTTCCGTCGTTAACGCCGAAGAGGAAATAGATCATGGAGGTATTGTTGCCGGTAAAGTTCTTGCAGAATACGTCCCAGGACACCAAGGCCCTGTTAAGATCCAGGACCACGCATTTATCTGCATCCGAAAAATCCTGAGAACTCAAGGAAATCCTTTCCCAGTTACTTCCATTGTAATAGATATAGCCCCATCTTCGGGAGACGGCCTTGTCCAGGTTGGCGGCGGTGGATCGAATGACCAGATAATCGGAATTATTGCAGGTGTTGTCGCCGAGATCCAGGGGCTTAGGCATGCCCGATGGTGCGGTATTGTAGGTGGCAGGAGAGCAGGTGGCATAGGTGTTAGCTTCGTTGTAATTCAGAGTAATACTTACGCTTCTGGGGATGCCGAACCCCGCAAGTTCGATGTCTTTTCGCAGATATTCCAGGGCCATAAGGACCTGAAGATTATTTTCAGCTATTTTTACCTGCTGCTTCTGGGCCCGGAGCAGGCTAATATAGGCCTCATAAAGGGCTCCCAGAGTGAGGAGGGAGACCACTATAGCTACCAGAACCTCGATCAGGGTTAGACCGCGATATTTCTTCATTTTTCGATCACGGTGTTTAATTGATATTCATAACTTTGGCCTTTGAAAGAATAGGTTACCTTTATGGTTACGGAATTGAGTCCGGGGTTGAGAGAAGAATAGTCAGTGGCATTGACATCGAAGCGCACCTTGAAGTTCCGAAAGGTTCGATAAACGGTAGAGGAACAATTTCTTTTATTCCGCAGGTCTTCGGCACATCCCTGGGCGATTTTAATGGCCTCGGTCCGGAGGGTATTCTTCAGATTATGGGTGATATAGATGCTCATGCCCTGAATGAGCCCCAGAAGGATGATCAACATCACCAAAAGGCTCACCAGGACCTCGATAAGGGTATAGCCCCTAGCGGGGGTTACACTGCCCACCTTCCCACCTTCCCATCTTGATCCGGGTATTGCTCACCAGGATGCACGAATATTCGGGGAGAATATTCGTATCCTGGGGACGAATGGTGGTGGTATCCGAGGTAAAGCCTTCCTTGGAAAAGGCCACCTCGGTTCTACCCGAGATATATCTTTCCCTGAATTGCAGGTCCTCCAGGACCTGGAATCCATTCTGATCCTGTAGATCTCCATCGTAATCGGTATCGCATCTTACCTCCGCCGAGTCGAAGGTATTGTTACCTATCACCAGACCGCAGGTGGTCTTGCGGGTAAAGGCCAGATAACGAGCCTCGTTAAGGGCGGAAAAAAGAAGCTGAATTTCCGTGGCGATACGATGTTTTTTAACCATGCCCCGCACCCAGTTAAGACTAAAGCCCGAAAGGACAACAATAAGCGCCAGGACCACCAGGACCTCAAGAAGGGTTAAACCGTAAAGGTGTTTCATTTTTCAAACCAGTAGATGATCTGCCCCTCACGCCCCTGAAAGGGTTTCAGAAACTGGGTGGGGCT
>NZ_WFVX01000142.1:0-6551 GCF_015491435.1 Thermosulfurimonas sp. | reverse complement strand
CATCACGTTGCGACCCCCGGGATGACAGAAGTTACAGTACCGGAAGAAAAGTTTTCTCCCCTTTTCCAGATCCGCGGCCTGAACCGCCACGGCCCCCCAGAATAAAAACCCCAGGACCAGAAAAGCCACCTTTTTCCCGCGCATCTTTTCCTCCTTATATTGAAATTCCTTTCAAGTTAAAAAGATTTAAAAATTACGTCAAGTCCTAAGCCCCAGGGCTGAAAGGATACGGGATCTTACCGCGGGGATACCCTCTCCGGTACGACAGGAGGTGAGGAAGATTTCTTCTTCCGGAAGGGAGAGGACGGAAAGCCATTCCGCCCGGGCCTTGAGCCTTTCGTTCTTAGAAAGTTTATCGATCTTATTAAGTACCACTATGTAGGGCCGATCGAGACTTTCCACGTATTCAAGGAGGCTCCGGTCGAGTTCATCGGCCCTGCGCCGTAGATCAAAGATCAGGATAAGGAGCCGAAGGGGCCTTGCGGCGGAAAGATAGCCTTCCACGAGCCGTTTCCAGGCCCTCTGCACCTTCGGCGGGACTCTGGCAAAGCCGTAGCCCGGAAGGTCCACCACCAGGAAACGGTGATCCACCCGGAAAAAGTTCAGCGCCCGGGTGAACCCCGGGGTGGAGGAGACCCGGGCGAGTTTTTTCCGCCCGAGAAAGGCGTTTATCAGGGAGGACTTTCCCACATTGGAGCGGCCGAGAAAGGCCACCTCCGGAAGCCCCGGCACCGGAAGATCCTCGGATTTGACCACACTCTTCACGAATTGTATCTCACGGAAGGACATATTTCCTTGACGAACAAAAAGGCTTTTGTAATATTACATTAAACCTTGTACCGGGGCAAGCTACGCATGGGGAAAGTAGTCAAGAGTTTCAGAATAGAAGAATACTGGTGGCAGGCCCTGAAAGATTACTGTAATCAGGCCGGTAAATCCTTGAGTGAAACTTTGTCCGAAGCCATTGCCGAATACCTGGCTCGACATCAGCTCGAAGAGAAAAAAAGACTGATAGAAAGTGTCCCTAAACTTTCTTTAGGAATAGAAAAACTGGATCGCCGCGATATCTATGAAGATCGGGATTGATACCAACATTCTGGTTTATTATCTCGATGTCAAAAGTCCCTTCCACAAAGACACAAAAAGAAAATTGGATAAACTGATTATGGAAAACCGAGCGGTGGTAACTCCGCAGAATTTCATAGAACTTTCTTCAGTCTTGACTAAAAAAGAAGTTGTCCCCGAGACTATTGAAGAAATCGGACAAACTTTTTCAAAACTTTTTATTATAGTCTGGCCCAACGAAAATACGCTTGCAAAATTTTTTGAACTTCTGAAAACTTATCCTCGACGGGGAGCAAAAGTCTTTGATCTATTTTTGGTAGCCACTTATTTAAGCCATCATATTCATACCATCTATTCCCATAACACGAAAGATTTCCAGGACATAAAAGAAATCAACCTTTACTAATCGCAACCAACAAACGCTTAATTAAGCCCCGAACCAGGCGCAGGGGGTGGAAGGTTACCGGGGTAAGTCTTTCCGGAAGACGGAAATCCGAAAGGTCGGGAAGATCGGGAGGTAGAGACACCTCCTCGGGCCGGGCCCCGAAAAGACGCATCCGAAGGGCTGTTTCCCAGAGGGGGACCCTTTCCGGCGAAAGGCCCAGGGCCAGATAAAGCGCGGTGTCTAAGGCCACGGCGTTTGGAGAGGCTAAAAGCAGCCCCAGTTCCCTCGCCCGGCCTCCGGTGGGCCCCCGGCCCTCCATGGCCACAATGGCGTCCAGGATATTGAGTTCCACGGGCAAAAGCTCCCCCACCTCAAGGATTGTGCGAAAAAAGAGATCCCCTTTCTCCCCCAGTCGGGCGTGAAGCAGGGGTTTCTGAAGGCCCACCACACAGCCGAAAAGGTTCTTGACCGCCGCGGTAATGAGAAGCTGGTCATGAGCCTTAAGTCGGGGAAGATTCACTATAAGGTCCGCGCAAAGGGCCTCCCGGGCAAGCCTTACCGTGACCCCGCAGGAAAGCTTTACGGGCCTTGAGGGGGTAAAGCGCACCATGCGCACCGGAAGGTCCGCAAGGACCCGGGTTAAGCCCGCCGCCCGGGCCACGGCCTGAGTGGTACCGAAGGCCGGGGAGTCCCCCACCGTGACCTCGGCCCCTCTCTCAAGGAGCCCCTCGCAGACCGCCCGCACCACCGCCGGATGAGTGCAGGATAAGCCGGCCCTCCTCGGAGCCACCAGGTTGGGTTTGACCAGGATCCGCAGCCCTCGAACCGACCCCGGAAATAGCTCCTCAAGAAGGCTGTATATGGCTTCCCTTAGCTCCTCTATGCGATAGGTGGACCAACGTACCTCGACCCGAAGGTTTCCGGACACCCGCAGCCCTCACTCAGATCGACCCGAACCACGCGGAAGAAGCGATCCATTCACTTCCGCATTCCCTTTCGGTATCTAAAGGCCATAGAAGTAAACCCTGCTCCTAACCCCGCGGGAAGACCCTTGGCCGACTCCGAAAAAAGGAAATCTTGGAGTATAATACGATATCAAAAACGGAGAGAAAAGAGATGGCTACGGTCAACATTGAAGGCGTAACCCTCCATCTGGCCCATCCCGACGAGTTAAATCTCGTCTGCGTGGGGCAGGAGGAGGTTATCCGGCAGATCCTTGCCGCCTGGATGCTGGTGGACGAGCGGGATCTGCCGTTAAATCCCCGTCTGGTGGGGAAACCCGGGGTGGGAAAGACCACCCTGGCCTACGCCGCGGCCAAGAGGCTTTCCCGCGAGGTCTATATCTTCCAGGCCACGGTGGATACCCGCCCGGAGGATCTCCTGGTAACCCCGGTCCTTTCCGAGGAGGGGCGCATCAAGTACATGGCCAGCCCCATCGTCACGGCCATGATCCGGGGCGGAGTGGCCATCATCGACGAGGCCAACCGCATGAGTGAGAAGAGCTGGGCCTCACTGGCCCCGCTGCTTGACTCCCGGCGGTATGTGGAATCCATCGTGGCCGGGGTGAAGATCCGGGCCCATCCGGACTTCCGCCTCTGTGTAACCATGAACGAGGACGCCTCCACCTTTGATCTTCCGGAATACATCGATTCTCGGCTCAAACCCATCATCCTGGTGGATTTTCCCGAGGCCGAGGAGGAAAAAGAAATCCTGCGGGCCAATCTGCCCTTTGCCGAGGAGGAACTCCTCACCTATCTGGTGACCTTTCTTCAGGCCGCTCATCGTCAGGGCGAACCCTACAGCGTGCGCGACGGGGTAAATATCGGCCGTTACGCTCTGAAACGACGGGCCTACATGGAAAAAGATCGTCCCCTTCCCGAAATTCTCAAGGAGTCCATAGCCTCTGTCCTGGGGCCTGAGGCCCTGGTTTATCTCCCGGGCGAGGAAAAAGATCGTCCCCGGCTAAGGCCGGTATTTTAAAGCCGTGATCCGTCTCCACCTGAAGGAAACCGAATTCTTTATCCTCCCGGTACTTCACGGGCGTCTGGAATTCGCCCAGGCCGTGCATCATCTATTACGGACTTTGAGGCCTGATGCGGTGGCGGTGGAGTATCCCTCCGTCCTTGAGGAGCTTCTTCGGCGAGCGGTGCGGCGTCTCCCCCGCCTGTCCGTAATTTCCTATGCGGAAAGGGATGGTACCCAGGTCTATCTCCTGGTGGAACCCGTGGAGCCGTTGATCGAGGCCCTGCGCTGGGCCGAGGAGGAAAAAATACCCTCCTTCTGTGTGGATCTGGACCTTGAGGGCTACCCGGAGAAAAACGAGGCCTTTCCCGACCCTTATCTGGTTTATCGGCTGGGCTATGAACGTTACGTGAGGGAAGCCCTGCAGGTGGAGTATCCGGAAACCCCTCAGGACCGGCAACGGGAGATGGCCATGGCCTATCGATTAAAAAAGCTGGCCGGGCGCTTTTCCCGGGTGGCGGTGGTGGTGGGTCTGGCTCACGCCCGACGGGTGGCCCGGTGGTTAAAGGAGGATCCCCCCTGCCCCCTGGCCCGCACCACTCCACGGAAAGCAGGGCTCTTTCATCTCCCCCTGGATAGCGCGCGGGAGGTCCTCTCCGAACCGGGCTTCTTTCAGGGTCGTTACGAAAGGGCCCGTCGTGAGGGCCGACTCCCGCTCGACCGCCTCTCTCTCCAGGAGGAACTCCTGCTCCAGGCCGAAGAGGCCTTCTGCCGGGAATTTCGAGAGAGTCTGACCCCCCGGCAAAAACGCATCTTCCGGCAATTCGCCCGCAATCAGGCCCTTATCTCCGGAGCCCTTACCCCGGATCTCTATCAGTTGATTCTTGCTGCCCGCGGGGCAGCCGGAGACGATCTGGCCTGGCATCTCTGGGAGGTGGGCACCCGTTACCCCTTCGAACCCGAAACCCCGGACCTGGTTCCTCTGTCCCTGCGTCTGGAGGACCTGAGTCGTTCCGGACGCAGGATTCGTTTTCTCAAACGGATGAAACCCTTACACCTGCGGCGCAGGCTGATGCCCCTCAAACGCCGCCCGGAAAGGCGGCCCGGGGAGTTCCGCCAGAGCTGGAAAGGGGAATACGTCTGCTCCTTCCCCCCGGAGGACATCGTGATCGAGAACTTCGGCCGCGAGGTCACGCGCCGGGCCTTAAGGGTGCTCTCCGAGGAGCTCACCCGGGTGGAACCCTTTACCGTGGCCCTCAAGGACGGTCCGGACCTGCGGGAGACCATCCGCCACTGGCACGAAGGCCGCCTCTACGTAAAAGAATCCCCGGTGGTCTCCGGGCGGGCCGGCTCGGTGGTGGTCATCTTCGAGGAGGACGAGGGTCCCCGGGAGGAGTATCCCTGGAAGCTTACCTGGCACGGGGAACACGAGGAGGAATCGGACATGGCCTTTTACGCCACTCCGCCCGGGGAGGTGGTCATCGGCCCGGGGATCTCCCGCTGCGTTTACGGGGGGTTCATGCTCACCTATCCCCCCATGCGGGTCTATGATGTGTGGAGCGACCCCTACTTTGACTTCGCCCGCGGAAAGGCGGAAAGGCTGCTTCTTGCCGGCATCGATTATTCCCTTGAGCGCTATGTGGTCTATGTGGCCCGGAGGCCGCCCTCGGCCCTGGCCAAGACCTTTGCCGCCCGCCAGGGGAAAAAACTCATCTATCTCCCTCTCGGATCCTTCTCCCCGCAGGTCCTTCGCCGCATCCGCGTCTTCCATGTGCTTGAAGGGCATCATGTCCGCGCCTACGCCCACGAATTCATCCAGCCCGACCCCCACCGCCGCTGAGGGAAATTATAGTTCCCGGCGCACCTCGGCCTGAAGAGCCGCAAACTCCGGACTGTGCATCAGCTCCGGCTGTCGCGGATAGGGAAAGGGAACCCGGATCTCGGTGCGCACACGAAAGGGCCGCGGATTGGCCACCACCACGCGCGAGGCCAGGAACACGGCCTCGTGCACATCGTGGGTCACCATAACAATGGTCTGTTCAAACTCCCGCCAGAGCTTTTGTAAAAGCTCATACATGTCCTGTTTGGTGTCCACGTCAAGGGCCGCAAAGGGTTCGTCAAGAAGGAGCATCCTCGGCCCCGGGGCCAGGCAGCGGGCCAGGGCCAGGCGTTTGCGCATACCCCCGGAAAGCTCCCGCGGATACCGGTCGCGGTATTCCCAGAGCCCCACCTCCCGGAGGATGCACTCCACCCGCTCGGGCGAGGGAAGGTGGTCGCGTCGGGCGGAGTAACGCACATTCTCGTACACCGTGAACCAGGGAAAGGCGTCATAGTCCTGAAAGAGGAAACGCAGAAAGTCCGTGGTTCCGTCGTGATCCTTGAAGATCACACGCCCCCGGGTGGGTCTCTCAAGTCCGGCAATAAGTCTCAGGAGAGTGGATTTACCACAGCCCGAAGGCCCCATGATGGCCACGATCTCTCCGGCCTCCACCTCAAGCGACACCCCTTCGATCACCAAAAGATCGCCGTAAGCAAAGTAAACCTCTTCCAGTTTGAGAATAGTTCGGGACATTTTATCGTTTAAGTTCTATGTAGTACCAGCGGAAAAGGCGCCGCGAGAGAAGTTCCAGGGCCCGGTCCGTGAGAAGGCCGATAATTCCGAAGGTGAGAATGCCGGCGTAAAGATCGCCGAGACGCAGGAAACGCTGGCTTACAGCAATGAGGTGCCCCAGGCCCTTTTCCGCCCCCACGATCTCCGCGGCCACCAGAAAGGTCCAGGCCGCACTCAGGTTGATCCGCAACACATCCCAGATCCGGGGCCAGGCCCCGGGCGCAATTATGTAGCGGAAGATCTCCCAGCGAGAATACCCCATGGTGAGCCCCATCTCAATATGGCCCATGTCCGTATCCTCCACCACATCCACCACCATCTGCACGATGAAGAAGATGAGCCCCAGGAAGATCACCGCGTATTTATACATCTCCCCCACGCCGAAATAGACGATGAGAAGCGAGATAAAGGCCGTGGGCGGGATGTAGCGCAGGAAACTATTCACCGGTAACACCAGATTGCGGAAGAGGAAGAAGGTTCCGGCCAGCAACCCCAGGGGCACGCCCACCAGCGAAGCCGCAAGAAATC
>NZ_WFVX01000141.1:0-22525 GCF_015491435.1 Thermosulfurimonas sp. | reverse complement strand
GGTGGCAGGCCTGGAGGATGCGCTGAATATGGGAAGATAGGCGGTGTTCCTGACCCAGATCCAGAAGCACCAGCTCGCTGAGGCCCTGGATGACCATAAGGAGGTTATTGAATTGATGGGCCAGTCCGCCGACCACCCGGCACAGGGCCTCCCTTTTCCTGGCCTCCTGGAGTTGCAGCTCCATTTTTATCTGAGGAGTGATGTCCACCAGGATCTCCGCGATGCCCCGCAGGTATCCCCGGGTGTCGTACACCGGGGAGGCCAGAATTTTTTCGTAACGCTGGATTTTCTCATGGCGGTGGCGATGGATACATACCCGGGGTTGTCCGGTGGCCAGGATGCTCCTCAGGGGACATTCCCCGGGGCAGGGTTCTTCGAGTCCGTGGGAGAGGGTATAGCAGGGTACCGGAAGGGCTCCCTCGTACCGGTATTCTTTTCGGGCCGTACTGTTCATGTAACGTACGCGAAAGTCCGCATCGATCACCAGAAGGGGTGCGGCCTCCAGGGCCACCCGATAGGTTTCGGAGTCTTCTCGGAGGATAAACATAAATATCTAAAAATAAACCAAAAATAAACGAATATTGATTTGGCTCCTACTATAGAGGACTTTTTTCGGTTGACAAGGGGCGGAAAAGCCCTTTCAATTAGGGACATGTCGGCCCGGTCGCTGGTCCTTCTGGCCGGGGCTATATTCCTGGCCGGTTTCATCTTTTACGGGAGGCTTCTTTCGCGCTGGTTTGGGGTGGACGATCGGCGTCCCACCCCGGCCCATCGGTTGCGGGATGGTCTGGATTTCGTTCCCACCTCCACGCCGGTGCTTTTCGGGCATCATTTTGCCTCCATAGCCGGGGCCGGGCCCATCGTGGGTCCTATCCTGGCCGCCTCCTATGGATGGCTGGGGGTCTTCCTCTGGCTGGTCCTGGGAGCGGTCCTCGCCGGTGGGGTCCACGACATGGGTTCCATCATGGCCTCCCTGCGGCACGAGGGGCGTTCCATCGGGGAAATCCTGCGGCAGTATCTGGGGCCGGTGGCCCAGAAGGGGTTTCTGCTCTTTGCCGTAGCTACCCTGATCCTGGTGGTGGCTGCCTTTGATGTGATTGTGGCCAAGACCTTCGTGGCCTCTCCCCCGGTGGCCACCGCTTCCCTGGGTTTCCTCCTCCTGGCGGTGATCTTCGGAGTACTCTATTACCGGGTTCATCTTCCCTTGGGAGGCCTTACCCTTCTGGGGATCCTGGGGCTCCTTCTCTCCATCTGGGCCGGGTTCCGATGGCCCCTCCATCTCCCGGAAACCACCTGGAGACTCCTTCTCTTTGCCTATATCTTTGTGGCCGCAGTCTTTCCGGTATGGCTCCTGCTTCAGCCCCGCGATTACCTCAATGCCTTTCTCCTCTACGGTCTTCTCCTGGGGGCCTTCTGCGGCCTTCTCCTCCATCCTCCCAGGATAGAGCTTCCGGCCTTTACCGGTTTTTCCAACCAGTTAGGTCCCCTCTTTCCCATCCTGTTTGTGATCACCTCCTGCGGGGCCATCTCCGGTTTCCATTCCCTGGTGGGCTCCGGCACCACCGCCAGACAGGTGGCCCGGGAATCACAGGCCCGCTGGGTGGGCTACGGGGCCATGCTTCTCGAAGGGTTACTGGGCGTCATCTCCCTCTGTGCCGTGGTGGGTCTGAGTCTGACCGATTATCAGGGGCTCCTTCATACCCGGGGGCCCATCGCCACCTTTGCCACCGGGGTGGCGGGCTTCTTCTCCGCCCTGGGGATCCCTCCGGAAAAAGGACGGGCCTTTGCCGCCCTGGCGGTCTCGGCCTTCGCCCTCACCTCTCTGGACACCGCCACGCGCGTGGCCCGCTTTATGCTCGAGGAACTCTTCTCCCGGGAGGGGGAACATGTTTCCACCCCCCGGAGCCGGGTGGCCTTTACCCTTGTGGCGGTAGGGCTTTCCGCGGCTCTGGCCTTCTCCGGGGCCTGGCAAAAGATCTGGCCCCTCATGGGAGCGGCCAATCAACTTCTGGCGGCTCTTGCCCTTCTGGCCCTTACGGTGTGGTTGACCGTGTCCGGAAGACCGCGCGGGTTCACCCTCCTTCCGGCCCTCTTTATGCTGGCGGTTACCCTTACCGCTCTGGGGATCATCTTCCACCGAAACATGCGTTCCGGGCATCTCCTGCTCTCCGTCCTGGCCCTGCTGTTGCTGGGACTCACCCTCTTTCTTCTGGGCGTAACCCTGAAACGTACACCCCGGCCTCGGGAAAGATCCTAGGGAAGATCCAGCAACTTGTGTAGCTGAAGCTGGAATCTTACCGGCAGACGGTCCTGCAGGATGAGGCGGGCCAGTTTGGGAGGAGGCATCCTTCCCCAGGCCGGGGAGAGGAGGACCTGGGTAAAATAGGAAAGCCCCAGTTCCTGCACCTTCTCCCGGGCCCAGAGATAGTCTTCCTCGTCGGCGATGACGAACTTGATCTGATCCTTGCGATCCAGATAACGGAGGTTGGTATAGAGGTTGGCCCGGCTCATGCCCGAGGAGGGGGTTTTGAGATCCATGATCTTGACCACCTCCCGGGGGACCCGGGAAAGGGAGATACTGCCGTTGGTTTCCAGATAGATCCGGGCCCCTTCGGAAAGCAGGGCCTCCATCAAAGGATAGACCCCTTCCTGAAGCAGGGGTTCCCCTCCGGTAAGAAGCACCTCGCGCAGCCCGGAGGCCCGCCAGCGCTCAAGGATTTCCGTCAGGGTGAAAAGGGTACCGCTTTCGGGGGCTCGAGTTCCCGGGGTGTCGCACCAGGAGCAGGCCAGGTTGCAACCGGAAAGCCTCACCAGGAAAACCGGACACCCGGCGGCACTTCCCTCCCCCTGCAGGGTTACCAGGAGTTCGGCGACCCGGAGCAAATTAGTCCTCAAGATAACTGGCACAGGCCCTTTCGGTTTCGCACACCGTAACCCGATAGACCTTGACCGGTTTTCCGGCAAGTCGTTCCCGAAGCCGATCAAAGATATACCGGGCCAGGTTTTCCGAGGAGGGATTGAGTTCCCGAAAGGCCGGGAGTTCGTTGAGATTACGGTGATCGAGTTCGCCCAGGACCTCCCGCAGGGCCCTTTTGAGCTCCTTAAAATCGATGAGGATCCCGATGGAGTTGAGATCCCTGCCCCGTACCGCCACCTCCACCTTCCAGTTGTGTCCATGGAGATGCTCGCAGGCCCCTTCGTAGCCCCGGAGCTGGTGAGCGGCGGAAAATTCGTCTCTTACGGTAAGTTCGTACATCTTTCCTTAATGGAGGAATCTGAATAAAGTGACCAGGATGGTGAGAAAAGCGAACCCCGCCCCCATGAACCATTGCATAAAGTTTAGCCTTTTCTCCATGGCCTCGAAGCGCTTGTCCATTTCCCGCTGAAGAGCCTCAAAGCGTTTGTCCATGGCTTCAAAGCGAGCGTTCATCTCGCGGAGCATGGAGAGCTGGATCTCGCGCAGGGCCTTCAGTTCTTCCTCCACCCGGATGATTCTCTCCATGAGGGAAAGTTCCCGGGCCCGAAGTTCGTTCTCCTGGATAAATTTGGCCACGGCCTCGGAGACAAGCTTTTCTATCAGAGGCCTTAAGGCTTCCTCGGAGAACCCGGGGTTGGAAGCAGCGGACACTTTTTACCTCGCTCCTTAATGGAGGCGGCGCGGGGATTCGAACCCCGGATTCACGGCTTTGCAGGCCGTCGCCTTACCACTTGGCTACGCCGCCGTTCTAGCTTCTCCTATTTTACCATGGCGGCGGAGGGACTCGAACCCCCGACCTAGGACTTATGAGATCCCCGCTCTACCGCTGAGCTACGCCGCCAGCATCTACTATAATCTTTCAGGGGATGCCTCCTTTGTCAAGAGTCCGGAGTTAGGCTTAAATATAAGTTCTATGGAAGTAAAGAAGATCCTGGAAAAATCCACCCTGTTTCGGGGGCTTTCCGAGGAGGATCTTTCCCGGCTGGCGGGGATAGCCCTGCTTCGTTCCTATGATAAGGGCGGGGTGATTTTTTCCGCCGAGGAGGAGGCCCGGGGGTTTTATCTGGTGGCGGAGGGAATGGTTAAGATTTATAGGCTCTCGGCCCGGGGACGCCAGCAGACCCTGCATATCCTGGGGCCCGGAGAGGCCTTTGCCGAAGCGGCCCTCTTTTCCGGTTCCCGATATCCGGCCTGGGCCGAGGCCCTCACCCCGGCCCGGGTCCTCTTTTTCCCCCGGGAGGCCTTTCTGGACCTCATTCGCCGACGCCCGGAGCTGGCCCTCAATATGCTCGCCCTCCTCTCCCTGCGTCTCCGGACCATGGCCGCACTGGTGGATTCCCTGTCCTTAAAGGAGGTCCCGGAACGCTTGGCGGCCTATCTTCTCTATCTTTTGGAACATCGGGGGCCGGAGTTCGAGCTGGAGATCCCTAAAGGCGAACTGGCCGCTCTTTTGGGGACCGTGCCCGAGACCCTCTCCCGGGTGCTTTCCCGCTTCTCCGAGGAGGGGCTCATCCAGGTTTCCGGCCGACAGATAAGGATTCTGGATCAGGAGGGATTGCGTCGAATTGGGCGGGGATAGATACCTGGTTCTCCCCCGGCGACTTTCTCGCATGAGGGAGGTCCTGGAAAAACGTCAGAGGGATCTGGTCCTTTTCATGGACCGGGTCCGCAACGAACACAATTTCTCTGCTCTCATCCGCACGGCCGAAGCGGTGGGCATCCTGCGCATCTTTTACGGATATCCGGATCCGAAGGGTCCGCCGATCAACGAGGCGGTAACCCTGGGGGCCCATCGCTGGGTCTTTCTGGAAAGGGTGGAGGATCCGGTGGAGAAACTCCGGGAATTTCTTCGGGATGGATATCAGGTGGTGGTAACCTGGCTCGGGGCCGGAACCCGCGACTTCCGCGAGGTGGACTATACCCGCCCCACGGTGATCGTGGTGGGGAACGAAGTGGAAGGGGTCTCGCCAGAGCTGCTTCCCCTGGCCACCCACCGGATCATGATCCCTATGATGGGGATGGTCCGGAGTCTCAACGTTTCCGTGGCTACCGGGATCATCCTCTATGAGGCCTTTCGCCAGCGTGAGGCCGCGGGCCTCTACGAACGCCCTCAACTTACCCGGAAAGAGATGGAGGCCATCCTGAAAAAATGGGCCTACGAGGACATCATCACCCAGCGCCGAGGTTAGTTTTGACAAATTTAAAGTTCAAGTTTAATTTTTTCGCATGTATGTTCCTCGCCTTCTTAAAAGGGCCGTGGATGAAGCGGTAAAGAATTTTCCTGCGGTCCTCATCACCGGCCCCCGTCAGTCGGGAAAGACCACCTTTCTTCTCCGGGAATTCGGAGATCGCTATGCTTATCTCAGCTTTGATGATCCCCTGGAAAGAGAGTTCGCGCTTTCCGATCCCCGGGGCTTTCTCTCCCGTTTTCGGGATAAAAGCCTCATTCTGGACGAAGTCCAGTATGTTCCCCCACTTTTTCCCTACCTCAAAATGGAAATAGATCGTAAACGCCATCTTTCCGGACGTTTTCTCCTTACCGGATCCCAACAGTTTCAACTCATGAGTCAGATTACCGAATCCCTTGCCGGGCGTGTGGCCCTCCTGGAACTGCTCCCCTTTTCCTTTTCCGAGATTAAAGATCTGTTCCCCCGGAGAACGCTCGAGGAATACCTCTGGCTCGGAGGGTATCCAGAGGTCGCGTTATATCCCGAAAAGAGGGAGCTCTGGGTTCGTTCTTATCTTCAGACCTATCTGGAAAGAGATGTGCGCCAGCTGCAAAATATCCGCGAGCTAAAACTTTTTGAGACTTTTATCCGGCTTCTCGCCGCTCTCCACGGCCAGGAATTGAACTACAGTCGTTTAGCCGCGGAGGTGGGAGTGAGTGTACCCACGATAAAGAGCTGGATCTCGGTGCTTGAGGCCTCCTACATTGTCTATCTTCTGCCTCCGTTTTATCGCAATCTCCGCAAGAGGGTAGTCAAGAGACCCCGGCTCTATTTCCTGGATAGTGCCTTGGTCTGTACCCTTACCCGCTTACCCTCTCCGGAGACGGCTCTTTCCGGTCCCCTGGGAGGTCCCCTCTTTGAGGGTTGGGTGGTCTGTGAGGCCCTAAAACTCATGGCCCACTGGGGCCTTTCCCCCGATCTTTATTACTTCCGCACCCGCCAGGGTTTGGAGGTGGACCTGATCCTTCCCCTTCAGGGAAAGCTTTATCCGGTGGAAATCAAACTCACGGCTACCCCGACGCCCAGGCACTGGGAACCCTTAAAAAAATTCAGGGAACTTGCGGGAAAGGAAGCCGGGGAGGGGGTATTGGTCTGCCAGGTGGAGGAGAGAAGGCTCCTTCCTCAGGGAAATCTGGCCCTGCCCTGGTTTGAGTTTCCCCTCTGGCTTGAGGATAAACTCCGTTCAGGATAGGGCCTCGGCCTCGTCGTCCAGATAGAAGACCTCGAGCTCCAGTCCCTCCCTTTCCAGCTCCGCTACCAGACGATCCACCTGATGGGCCCGGGCGGGGTTCCCCTCGGAATGTACCGGGAGCCTGAGGGCCGCCCTGGGGGGTCGATAAGAATAAACCTCCACCTCCAGACGGAAGTCCGCAGGCAGGCCGGGAAGCCTTTCCCTGAAAAACCTTTTGAGGAAAAGCCGCAGGTCTTTGGCCGAACGGAAGGTTTTCATCCCTAAAGGATTTACAGGAGCGGGATTTTTTAGTAAAGCCTTGAGGGATAACACCTTGCGGAGGGGAAGAGATGAGAAAGGCGGTGTTGGTCCTGGTCCTAGGGTTTTTGTGCTTGGGAATGAAGGGATGGGCCGCGGAAACCACCCCTCCCGGGGAAAGACTCCTGCGCCTCCATCTCACCGGAAGGGTGCTGGATACCCACAAAGAGCCGGTGGATGAGGCCGAAATCCGTCTCCTGCTCAACGGAAAGCCCCTCACCTTCCGTAAAGGCCGACACGGGCATGAAGAGCTGGAAAGCCTGGAGACCGAGGCCGATGGTTCTTTTCAGGTGGTGGCCGAGGTGCCGGAGGAAGCCTTCCGTAAGGGAAAACTGGTGGTGGAGATCTACAAGAGCAGTTTCCGGCCCGTGGAACTGGAGATAGAGCCCTCGGAATGGGCCGTGCACGGGCAGGATCTCTTCGTGGTCAAGAACGTGATCCTCAAGCGGTATCCTGGCCCGGCCTTCTGGATCTCGACCGTGGTCTTCATTCTGGCTTACGTGCTCATAAGTTTCGAACTCCTCCACCGTACCGTGGCCGCCATGCTGGGGGCTGCTCTGATGCTCGCTGTCACCTACACCCTGGGCATCTGGGATCCGGCCTTTCACATCATTTCATACGAGCGGGCCATCGCCGCCATCGATATGAACGTGATCTTTCTCCTTATGGGTATGATGATCATTGTGGGGGTGCTCAAGCGCACCGGGATCTTTCAGTGGTGTGCGTACAAGAGCTATCAGCTGGCCCGGGGGAACGTATTCCTCCTTTGTGTGATCCTTTCCACCTTTACAGCGGTTACCTCGGCCTTTCTGGATAACGTTACCACCATGCTGCTCCTTACCCCGGTGACCATTGAGATCGCCCTCTCCCTAGGGATCTCCCCTCTGGTCCTTCTCATTCCCGAGATCCTGGCCTCCAACATCGGGGGCACCGCCACCCTCATCGGTGACCCTCCGAACATCATGATCGGTTCCTACGCCGGGCTTACCTTCATGCAGTTCGTGGAGAACCTCGGGCCGGTGGTGGCCCTTTCCATGGTGGCCCTTTTCTTTTTTTCCCGCTTGGTCTATGGGAAGGATTACGCCCGGGCCAGGGTGGAGGACGTGGAGGCCTTTATCGCCAAACTTCGCGAGGAATATCGTATCACCGACGGTACCCTGCTTGCCGTGGGGCTGATCATCATGACCGTGGTGATCTTTTTCTTCATTACCCACGGGATCTTTCATATGGAGGTTTCGGTAGCCGCGCTCTTCGGGGCCTCCCTTCTCTTTACCTACGCCCTGGTAACCAAAAAGGTGGATCTCCTGGAGGTGGTGGAAAAAGACATCGAATGGACCACGCTTCTCTTTTTCATGTTCCTTTTCATCCTGGTGGGTTCGGTGGAGGAGACCGGGCTTCTGGATATGGTGGCCGATGGGGTTTACAGGCTTTCCCAGGGTTCCCTTACCGTGGCCACCTGTCTTATCCTGTGGGTGGCGGCCATCATGAGTGCTTTTGTGGATAATATTCCCTTTACCGCCACCATGCTTCCCATCACCGCCTATCTGAGCCGGGTCATCCCGGGGGCCGAGACGCATGTCCTGTGGTGGGCCCTGGCCCTGGGAGCCTGTTTCGGCGGTAACGGCACCATGATCGGAGCCAGTGCCAATGTGGTGACCCTGGGAATCGCCGAGGCCGCCGGGCATCGAATCAAATTCTTCGAGTACATGAAGGTGGGATTCATTTATATGCTCATAAGTGTGGCCATAGCCAACGTATGGCTTCTGATCTTCTATTAATTCCTGGCAGGAGGACAAAAATGCCCCAGAGGTTTTTGCCTCATCTGGCCAAGCCCATGGTTCCCCTGGGCAAGGATGGATCTTCGGAGATGCTCCTGGATTTTCTGGTGTGCATGCTTCGGGAGATGCCTCCCGGACTGGTGGAGAAGATCTATCTGGTCCATGTGGTCTCGGATGATGCCCTGAAGAAGGCCCTGGGTCGGGACCTGCGTCTGGAGGCCCTCCTGGAGGAAAGCGGCCTGTTGCGGGACCTTTACGAAAAATATCTTGAGAAGGAGGCCCGGCCCTTTCTGGCTCAGGCCGAAGAACGTCTGCGGAGGGATCTTCCGGAGGTGGCGGTGGAGAGGGTCATTCTGCGCGGCCACCCTCCGCGAGAACTGGTGCTCTGGGCCAACCGCGAGGGGATAAAGGCGGAGATCATCGCCCGTCGGGCCCGGTCCCATCTGGCGGAGCTGGTGCTGGGAAGCTGTACTCACGCCCTTTTGCATCGTCCGGGCGAACATTCCACCTATGTGGTGGGGCGCCTTTTTGCGGAGAAGGCTCACTGCCGCGATCCGCGATTCCTGGTGTGTCTGGATGGGTCCCCCTATGCCCGCAAGGCCCTGGAGGAGGCTGCCGGGCTGGGGTTGCTCTGGGAACCCCGGGAGATCGTACTTTTCTATGTGGTGGAAATCCTTTCGGTCCTGGAAAAGAAGATCCGTTCCGAAGAGGCCGAGGCGGTGCTTGCCGAGGCCGAACAATTCCTGCGGGATCTGGGTCTCAAGACCCGTATCCTCACCAAAAGGGTTTCCGGGGATCCGGCGGAGGAGATCGTGCGGGAGGCCGAGGCCGGGGGTTACGATCTGGTCTTTATGGGTCGTCGAGGGAGGGGGTATCTCAAGGAGGTCCTGGTGGGGAGTGTTTCCGAACGGGTGATCCACCGGGTTGTTTCGCCCACCGTGGTGGTAGTAAATAGAACTTAACCATCCCAAAACAGGTACAATTACCCCAGATGGCCGATTTTGGTAAAAAATTCCGTTTGACAGGAGGACCAAAAGTTGCTAAGAGACTCTGAGATAAAGAGGAGTTGAAACGGAACTAAGTTTCGGAGGCGGATAGATGGAGTGGTCTATTATTCTTTTTATTTTCACTCTGTTGATCGGTATTATTTCGCCGGTGTCCGGAGTGGGGGGAGGAGTGCTTTTTGTTCCTCTTTCCACCATTATTTTTCCCTTTCATGTAGATTTTATTCGAGGCGCCGGTCTGGTAATGGCGGTGACCTCGGCCCTTTCTTCGGTCCCCTACCTTACCAAGATCGGGCTGGCCAACATTCGTATCTTCGCCCTTATGGCTCCGGTGATGATCATCACCTCGGTGGTGGGGGGCATCATCGGTCTTAAGGTGACCAGCGCCTTTCCCGGTGGGAAGTACTACATCGAGATCATGCTGGGAGCCATTATCCTGCTGGTCTTTGCGGTAATGATGCTTTCGAAGCGTCTGGAGTTTCCGGAGGTGCGCGACGAAGAGGTGGACGGGTGGTCCCGGGCCCTGGGGCTCCGGGGAGAGTGGTTCGAGCCTTCCCTGGGGCGTATTGTACGCTTTCAGGTAAAGAACACCCCTCTCTCTCTGGTGGTTTTTGCCATTATCGGGTTCGTGGCCGGGATGTTCGGTCTGGGAGCCGGGTGGGCCAACGTGCCGGTGCTGAACATGCTTATGGGGGCTCCCATCAAGGTAGCCACCGCCACCAGTATGCTCATCATCACCGCCAACGCCCCGGCCATCGGGATCTATCTTACCAAGGGAGCCATCCTTCCCTCCATCGTAATTCCGGCGGTGGTGGGCATTACCATCGGGGCCCGGATCGGGGCCAAGGTGGCGGAGATCATCAAACCGGTCTTTGTGCGCTGGATGGTGCTGGCCATCCTCTTTCTGGCCGGCTTTATGAACGTGATCAAAGGCTTGCAGGGCCTGGGCGTCATTCCACACATTATTCCGGGGGCGTAGCCATGGCTGAGGAACGCAAGATTCAGGTGGACGAGATGGGGTTGGTTTTCGGGAAGACCATGATCATCTTTACGGTGTTGGGTGTGATCATGATGGTCATTCCGGCCATTCTCTATTTCCTGGGGATCCGGCCCTATATCCCTCTGGCCGAGGTCAGTAAATACTGGACCGGTTCGGCGGCGGAGTTCTGGCGTCAGGTAAAGGGCTTTGAGGTCCACGGTTACGGCTGGATCTTCAAGAATCTGGGATACATGGACACCCTGAGCATGCTGGGAGTGCTCCTTCTCATGATCACCCCGCTCATCAGTATGCTGGCGGCGGTTTTTAAGGCTCCCAGCCTCACCTACCGGATCCTCCTTTTGGTGGGAGCAGCGGAATTCATCATCTCCCTTCTCTTTAAGACCAAATAGATCCCCAAATTTTTGGTTGTTTAAGCCTTCCTCCCTGTGCTATCATAGGCAGGGAGGGTTTTTATTCGGCGGCGTTTTGATGAACACTTAATAACCGCCCTGCTGGCCATCCTTATCGGCCTCATCGGAGGCTGGGGGGCTATTGCCTTCCGGTTTCTGATCAAGTTCTTTCAGGAATTTTTCTATCGTCATTCCCAGGACTTTATCTATTTCTATCGAGAGGTGCCTTTCTGGGAGAAGCTCCTCTTCCCGGCCCTGGCCGGTCTGGTGGTAGGGCCCATCATTCATTTCTGGGCCCGGGAGGCCAAAGGACACGGGGTGCCGGAGATCATGGAAGCCCTGGTAGTGCGGGGGGGACGTATTCGGGCCCGCCTCACGGTTCTTCAGATGCTGGTTTCGGCTATCTGTATCGGTTCCGGAAGTTCGGTGGGGCGCGAAGGACCCATCGTGATGATCGGTTCCTCGGCCGGCTCCATGGTGGGGCAACTCCTACGGGTTCCTCAGGAACGTCTGCGGACTTTTGTGGGCTGTGGAGCCGCGGCCGGGATCGCAGCCACCTTCAATGCCCCCATCGCCGGGGTGCTTTTCGCCGTGGAGATCCTGCTTTCGGATTTTCGTCTGGAACGTTTCAGTCCCATCGTGCTTTCCTCGGTTACCGCCACCACGGTGGCCCGTAAATATCTGGGGGATTTCCCGGCCCTCAAGGCCCCCTCTTATTCTCTGGTAAGCCTCCACGAATATTCCTTTTATCTTCTTCTGGGAGTGATAGCTGGATTAATCGGAGTACTCTTTATCGAGGTCCTTTACCGCTCGGAGGACCTCTTTGCCCGGCTCCCCCTTCCCGAGTATCTGCATCCCTTTATCGGGGGGCTTATTATGGGCGGATTTCTGGTGGGGGTGCCCTATGTTTTCGGAGTGGGCTACGGTACGGTACGGTCAACCAGGCCCTTTTAGGGCAGCTTCCAGCCAAACTGCTTTTTGCCTTGATTTTTCTGAAAATCCTGGCTACCTCGATAGTCCTGGGAGCCGGGCACTCCGGGGGAGTGTTTGCTCCCTCCCTTT
The DNA here is from genome assembly GCF_015491435.1 of Thermosulfurimonas sp. NCBI lineage: Bacteria > Pseudomonadati > Thermodesulfobacteriota > Thermodesulfobacteria > Thermodesulfobacteriales > Thermodesulfobacteriaceae > Thermosulfurimonas > Thermosulfurimonas sp. Next base: position 10,598 of record NZ_WFVX01000141.1, on the reverse strand, counting down.
ACATCGGGGCCATGACCGGAGGCTTTGTGGGATCGGTGGTCCATGCCCTGTTTCCCTCCCTTACCGCTTCTCCTGGGGCTTACGCTCTGGTGGGGATGGGGGCCGTGGTGGCCGCCACCACCCACGGCCCCATCACCGCCATCCTCATCATCTTCGAGCTCACCGGGGACTATAGCATCATCCTCCCTCTCATGCTCTCCTGCATCGTATCCACCTTTATTTCCACTTATCTCAAGAGGGGCTCCATCTATACCATAAAACTTGAGCGCCGCGGGCTTTCCCTGCGGCGAGGATGGGAGGAGACCCTGCTTAAGAGCGCCAGGGTGAAGGAGATCATGCACCGGGATTTCCCCTCCGTTCCGGAGGATCTACCCCGGGAGAAGATCCTGAGTGTATTCGAAAGGGCCCCTCATTCCTATATCCTGGTGCTGGATTCCCGGGGAGAACTCTCGGGCCTTATCTCCTTCCACGATCTGCGACGGGTGCTCTTTTCGGAAAAACCCTTTACCGCCCGGGATATCGCCACCCGGAAGGTGGTTACCGTAACCCCGGAGGATGATCTCTTTACCGCCCTTTCGCGCATGGCCCGTCTGGGGGTTTCTCAATTGCCGGTGGTGGCCACGGAGGGGTCCCGGAGGGTGGTGGGGATGATCTCGCTCAAGGACATTATGGCCTTTCAGGAGAGGGAACTGGCCAAACGGTATCTTCCCGGGGTCAGGGAGACATGAAGCGTTCCAGATCCTTCCGGTGCCCGGCCAGATAGAGGAGATCCCCTTTTTCGATGGTATAGTCCGCCGCCGGAAAAAGATGCATGTGCTCGGAGAACCCCTTTTTCACCCCCAGGACATGGACCCGATAATGGCGACGAAGGTCGAGCTCCTTGAGGCTCTTCCCCAGGAACTCCTCCGGGGCGGGGATCTCGGCGATATAGAAATCCGGCAGCAGGGGCAGGAAATCCAGGAGATTGGGCATGACCAGGGATCGAGCCAGGCGCACCGCGGAATCCCTTTCCGGGATGATGACCTGATGGGCTCCCACCAGAGAGAGGATCTTGCCCTCGGTTTCGTTCTGGGCCTTGGCCAGGATGCGAGGGACCCCCATCTCCCGCAGATAAAGGGTGACCAGCACGCTCTGGGATAGGGTCCCTATGGCCACCACCGCGGCGTCCACCTTATGGAACCCCAGATGTTCCAGGGTTTCCTTCTGGGTGGCGTCCCCAACCACGGCGTAGGAGACCTCTTCGGCTACCGCCTGAACGGCCTTTTCCGAGCGGTCCAGGGCCAGCACCTCCTGCCCTTCCTTGGCCAGGGTGCGGGCGAGATAACTTCCGAAACGTCCCAGACCTATGATTCCGAAACGTTTGCGAGCCATATCCTACCCCAGAAGGACTTCTTCCTGAGCATAATAAAAGGTTTTGGACCGGGCGGGAAGCCCGCTCAAAAGCATGGCCAGGGAGAGGACTCCCACCCTTCCGGTGAACATGGTGAGGATGAGCACCCCTTTGGCCGGCGTGGAGAGATGGGGGGTTATGCCGGTGGAAAGCCCCACCGTGCCCAGGGCGGAAAAGACTTCGAAGAGGTGGGCCAGGAACTCCGAGCCGGAGTTAAGGAAGGGGCGGTGCGGGGGCAGGGAGATGAGGAAGAACTGGGCGGTAAAGATGACCAGGAGATAGAGTCCCACCAGGGTGAGGGCCTTGGTAACCTGGGAGTCGGGAATGGTGCGTCCGAAGACGGAGGTGCGGGAAAACCCTCGCAGCCGGCTCCACACCGTGGCGGCAAGCACCCCGAAGGTGGTGGTTTTGATGCCTCCCCCGGTGGATCCCGGGCAGGCCCCCACCAGCATGAGAAAGAGCAGGAAATAAAGGGAAGGCACGCTCAGATACCGGATATCCAGAAAGGAAAAACCAGCGGTGCGCGGGGTGACCGAAAGGAAGACGGCCTGGAGGATCCGGAGAGGAGCGGGAAATTCCCGCAGGGCCCCTTCGTTTTCCAGCCACAGAAAGACCAGGGCCCCGATGAGTACCAGGAGGAGATGAATGAGGAGGGTGAGCTTGAAATGTAGCGACCAGGAGCGATTCTTTTGGCGGAAGCGGTGTACCCCCTCAAAGACGATGGGGAAGCCGGTATTACCGGCCAGGATAGCCAGCATCAGGATCAGGGGAAAGAAATAACTCCGGGCAAAGGGCTCCAGTCCTCCGGGAAGGTCGGAAAAACCGGCATTACAGAAGGCGGAGACGGCGTGAAACAGGGCATGAAAGAGGGCTGAGGGCCAGGAGTAATACCGGGCCAGAAAGGGGAAGAGAAGGAGGGTAACCAGAAACTCTACCACCATGGTGTAAAAGAGGATGGTAAGGATGAGGCTGGAGAGGCGCCCCCCCCGACGCCCCCAGAAGCTTTCCCGCAGGATGAGGCGTTCCTCGATGGGGATACGGCGTCCGCGCAGCAGGAAGAACATGGAATAAAAGGTCATGACCCCCAATCCCCCGAGCTGAATCAGGATCAGGATGACCACTTTGCCGGGCAGGGTAAAGGCCGAGGCGGTATCCACCACCGTCAATCCGGTAACACAAACCGCTGAAGTGGCGGTGAAGAGGGCATCGATGAAGGCCAGTCCATCCTGATGCATCCAGGGCAGTGACAGGAGGATGGTGCCCAGGATTATGGCTCCGGCAAAGGAGGAGACCAGGTAAAGGGTGGGCTTGAGAGGGGAGGACATGGGGACGGGTCAGGTGCGCAGAGTACGATAGAAGCGTTTTATTTCCTCGAGTTTCCGGGCTGCGGCCCCGGACTCCAGGATCTCCCGGGCCAGGGCCACTCCGCCTTTAAGATCCAGGGTCTTTTCGGCGGCGTAAAGGGCGGCTCCGGCGTTGAGAAGCACCATGTCCCGGCGGGGGCCGGTGTCGCGACCGGTCAGGAGGTCTTCGATAATGCGGGCGTTTTCCCGGGCATCTCCCCCCTTCAGGGCTTCGGGGTCCTCGCAGAGTTCCAGCCCCACGTCCGGGGGATCCACGTAGTAAGTGGTGATGCGTCCCTCCCGGAGTTCGGAGACCTTGGTTGAACCGGTGACCGTGAATTCGTCGTAGCCTCCTTCCCCGAAGACCACTAAGGCCCGGCGACAGCCCAGGGCGTCCAGAGCAAAGGCCATCTTTTCGGTGAGCAGGAAGTCGAAGACCCCCAGGATCTGGGTATCGGCTCCGGCCGGGTTGCAGAGGGGGCCCAGGAGATTGAAGATGGTACGAAAGCCCAGTTCCCGTCGTGGTTCCATGACCGTCCGGAGGGCCGGATGGTGAGCCGGGGCGAAGAGGAAACAAAAACCCACTTCCTCCAGGGCCCGGGCCGAAAGTTCGGGAGGAACCTCCACCGGGATTCCGAGGGCCTCGATCACGTCCGCGCTTCCGGATCGGCTGGTCACAGACCGGTTCCCGTGTTTGGCTACCGGGACTCCCGCGGCAGCCACCACCAGGGCCGCAGCGGTGGAGACATTGAAGGTGCCCTTGGCGTCGCCCCCGGTGCCACAGGTGTCAACCACCGGGGGAGAAACCCCATGGGGCACCCGCACCATACGCTCCCTCAGGGCCCGGGCCGCTCCGGCCACCTCGCGCCAGCTCTCCCCGCGCATACGCCAGGCCGTAAGCAGGGCCCCTATCTGAGCCGGGGTGGCCTGCCCCTCCACGAGCAGCCCCACCAGCTCCATGGTTTCTTCTTCCGAGAGTTCCTGCCCCTCTACCAGTTTCTTTAAATAGGGCTTGAGGGTTTCCATGCCTTAACCCTGTCTTTAGACCTCTGCCAAGGGCATTTTACCTCTGGGGTCCGGAGAAACAAGTCCGAAATCCAGAGATTGCGAAGGAGGCCTCACGGTGCTAAGAAAGAACAAAAAGAGCGGGGAGGAAGAGAAATGGGTAAAAAAGTGGTCGTTATCGGGGCGGTGGCCTGCGGGCCCAAGGCCGCCTGTCGGGCCAAGCGCCTGGATCCCAGCCTGGAGATAACCCTCATAGATAAAGATAACCTCATCTCCTACGGGGGCTGCGGTATTCCGTATTATGTTTCCGGGGACATTCCCGACGAGAATCATCTGCGGGAGACCTCCTTTCACATGCTGCGCGACGAGGCCTTTTTCGAGAACGCCAAGGCCATTGATCGGGTGCTTACCCGGACCCTGGCCACCGAGGTGGATCGGCAACGCAAGGTGGTAAAGGTAAAGCACTTGGACTCGGGAGAGGAGGAAGAGATCCCCTATGACTACCTGGTCCTGGCTACCGGTTCCACGCCCTTCGTGCCCCCCATTCCCGGACGCGACCTCGAGGGGGTATTTACCGTTTCCGATCTGCACAAGGCCATAGAGATCAAACAGCGCCTGGCCAAAGGAGAGGTGGAACGGGCGGTGATTATCGGGGCCGGACCTATCGGGCTGGAGATGGCCGAGGCCTTCGCCGATCTCTGGGGGGTGAAGACCACGGTGCTGGAGTACTTCGATCAGGTGCTCCCCCGGCTTATTGATAAGCCTCTCGCCCGTATGGTGGAGCATCACCTGCGGGAAAAGGGGGTGGAGGTGGTGGTGAACGCCCGGATCAAGGAAATCCGGGGCAAGGACGGTCGGGTTACCGAGGTGGTGGAGGAGAAAGGGACTTACCCCGCAGATATCGTAATCTTTGCCACCGGGGTAAGACCCAACGTGGAACTGGCCCGCAAGGCCGGGCTTCTGGTGAACATGGGGATTGTGGTGAACGATCGGATGCAGACCTCGGACCCCACTATCTATGCCGGGGGAGACTGTGTGGAGATTCCGCATCTGGTTCTGGGAAAGAGGGTGGTCATGCCCCTCGGGTCGCTGGCCAATCGGGAGGGGCGGGTCATCGGAGACAATCTGGCCGGGCGTCCCACCCGTTTCCCGGGTACGGTGGGAGCGTTTATCATGAAATGCTTCGATCTGGCCATCGGGGCCTGCGGGATCTCGCTTTCCGTGGCCCGGGCCGAGGGCTTTGATGCGGACTATGCCTTGAACAACCAGACCGAGCGGGCCCATTACTATCCCGGTGCGGAATTCATCTTTGTGGAGCTGGTTTTTGATCGGCGCACCCGGCGGGTGCTGGGCTTTCAATCGGTGGGTCCCAATACCGACGGGACGCTCGCCCGGATCCATGCCATCTCCTCCCTCCTTCCCCATCGGCCCACGGTGGAGGATCTGATCCAGCTGGAACTGGCCTATGCTCCGCCCTATAATTCGGCTCTGGATCCCATCCATGATGTAGCCCATACCGCCGAGAATCTTCTTACCGGCCTTCTGGTCCAGATAGACTGGGAGGAGGTTCTCCGGCGTTTGCGCGAAGGGGATCCGAACACGGTTTTTGTGGATACGCGTCATCCCCGGGAGGCCGAACCCCTGGTCAAGAAATATCCCGGACGCTGGATCCATGTGGAGTACGACAAGGTGCGGCGCGAGATGGATCGAATCCCGCGGGATAAGGACGTGATCCTCATCTGCAATTCCAGTCGTCGAGCTTATGAGGCCCAGCGATGGCTCACCGCCGCCGGATATACCCGAACCTTCGTGCCTCCGGGAGGGCTCAACTTCCTGCGGCGCTGGGGAGTGGAGCTTTAATCCATGAAGTTCCTCTATATCGGTCTGGGAGGAGGGATGGGGGCAGTGTGCCGTTATCTGGTGAGCGGCTGGTTTCTCCGCTTCGGGGCGGGTTTCCCCCTGGGAACCCTGGCTGTGAACATCCTGGGGTCCTTCGTCCTGGGCTTTTTCATGGAACTGGCCACCCAGACCCTCCTCGTTTCCCCGGAAGCGCGTCTGCTGGTGGCGGTGGGATTTCTGGGGTCCTTTACCACCTTCTCCACCTTCGCTTACGAAACGCACCAACTCCTGCGGGAAGGAGAATGGTTATTTACCTTTTTGAATATAGTGCTTAGTATAGGCCTGGGGTTGACCGGGGTCCGGCTGGGAGAGGTCCTGGTCCGATATCTGGTGCGATGAACGGACGCTGTGTTCTTTTATCTATTTATGTGGATGAGGACGAAAAGATAGGCCGGAAACCGCTCTATCGGGCTATTCTGGATTTCCTCTGGGAACGGGATATTCACGGTCTGACCATGTTTAAGGGGGTTTATGGTTACGGTCCGGACAAGAAGATTCATACCGGTCGTCTCCTGCGGGCGGCAGAGAATCTTCCCCTGAAGATAGAGGTGGTGGAAACCCGGGAAAAGGTGGAGGAGTTGCTCCCGGAACTGGAAAAAATTCTCACCCGGGGTATGATCACGGTCACGGATCTTTATCTCATCTGCCACAAGAAACCGCCCTGCGAGAGATGATTAGGGAAGAATTCGAGAGATGATTAAGGCTGTAAGGGGTTTTAAGGATCTTTTGCCGGAGGAAGCCGGGGTCTTCAGGTGGCTTGAGGAACAGGCCCGGGAGATCCTGCGGCGTCACGGATTTTCCGAGATTCGGCTCCCCATCCTGGAGCGCACGGAGCTTTTTGCGCGAAGCATCGGCGAGTCCACGGATATCGTGGAGAAGGAGATGTACACCTTTCAGGATCGCAGCGGGGACAGTCTCACCCTTCGTCCGGAGGCCACCGCCGGGGTGGTTCGGGCCTTTATCGAACACGGGTTATATAGTCGTCCCAAGCCTTTAAAGCTCTTTACCATCGGGCCCATGTTTCGCCATGAAAGGCCGCAGAAGGGGCGTCTGCGCCAGTTCCATCAGATAGACGTGGAGGTCTTCGGGGCGGCCTCGGCCGGGATGGATGCGGAGCTGGTGGCTCTGGCCCTGGGGATTCTCCGGGCCGGAGGAGCGAGGGAGCTGCGTCTGGAGATCAATTCCCTGGGGTGTCCGGGGTGCCGTGCCCCTTACCGGGAGACCCTGCGCGAGTTTCTTTTTTCGCGTCGGGAACGCCTCTGTGAGGATTGTCGAAGACGGACGGAACGCAACCCTCTCCGGGCCCTGGATTGTAAGCGGGAGGGGTGTCAGAAGGAATACCAGGAGGCCCCCGTGCTTTCCGCCTTTCTCTGCGAGGATTGCCGACGGCATTACCAGCATTTTAAAACCTATCTCCAGGAGGGTGGGATCGTCTTTACCGAGAATCCCCGGCTGGTACGGGGGCTGGATTATTACACCCGTACCATCTTTGAGATCAAGGCCGCGGGGCTAGGGGCCCAGGACACGGTGGCTGCCGGTGGGCGTTACGATGGGCTGGTTTCCGCTCTCGGAGGGCCGGAGACCCCGGCGGTGGGTTTTGCCATCGGAATGGAACGCTGGTCGCTTGTGGCCCGCGGGGCCCCCAAAGAAGGGACAGCACCGGATCTGTTCATTGCTCCGCTGGGAGAAGAGGCCCGGCGCTGGGCCTTCCGTCTGGCCGCGCTTTTGCGGGAGAGAGGGCTTAAGGTGGAATCCGATTACGAGGGGCGCAGTCTTAAGGCCCTCCTGCGCCAGGCCGACCGTCTCTCCGCAAGGTGGGCCCTTATTCTGGGAGAACAGGAACTGCAGGAACAACGCGCCCTGCTCAAGGACCTGACCTCCGGCACCCAGCTTTCCCTGCCCTTTCGGGATCTGGAGGATCTGCTCAACCGCGTCCTGATCGAGATCCTTTTCTGATGCCGGAAGCCCTTATCCTTTTCACCGCTGCCTTCGTGCATGGTCTGGCCGGATTCGCTTTCGCCCTGCTGGCGGTGCCCTTTCTTTCCTTCTTTCAGCCCCTGGTCCTGGTGGTTCCCCTGGTGGCCCTTTTCGGGTTCACCCTTAATGCCATCATGCTCTGGTGGATGCGGCGGGATTTCCGGATCCGTCCGGTGGCGGGTTTACTTCTGGGAGCCCTTCCGGGGGTCTTTCTGGGGGCCAAAGCCCTGGGATTTTTCCCGGAACGTATTCCCCGTCTGATCCTGGCGGTAACCGTTTCCGGCTACGCCCTGTGGGAGATCTTTCATCCCGGCTCCACCCGGGGGCGAATTTCCCCTGCCTGGGGACCGATCTTCGGACTGGCCGCGGGGTTCCTGGGAGGTCTCCTCAATACACCGGGGCCTCCGGTGGTTATTTACGTTAGCCTTCTGGAAATGCAGAAAGACGCCCTGAAGAGCGCCCTGCAGGGGACCTTTCTCCTTCTGGTGGGAGGCGTGATTCTGGCCCACGGTCTTTACGGAAACCTTACCCCTGCGGTCTGGCACCTCTACGGCCGCTATCTGCCCGCGGTACTGGCCGGGATGATTCTGGGCCAGATCCTTTATTTTCGACTGGGAGAACGTTCTTACCGGCGTTTAGTCCATTTTTTGCTCTTACTTTCTGCCGGTGCATCTCTTATCAGGTCTTTTTGAGCGCTCTTGCCGAGAGGGGGCAATCGGGATAGATTGGGTTAAAAGCCGCTAGGGGAGAGGGATTGAAGGTCAAACACTGGATGGTGAAAGAAGTGGTCACCGTTTCCCCGGAGGCCACCCTGGAGGAAGCTATTCAGCTCATGAAGCGGCACGCTATAAGACACCTTCCGGTCACCCGGGGCGATAGGCTTCTGGGGCTGGTTACCGAGAGCAGCATTCGTCAGTATGCTCGTCCGGAGGAGTTGAGCCGGATGGTGCGGGAGGTGATGATCCTCAATCCCATCACCGTTTCTCCGGAAGCCACGGTGGACGAGGCGGCCCGGTTGATCTATCGCTACAAGATCGGGGGCCTTCCGGTGGTGGAGAACCATCGGCTGGTGGGGATCATCACCATCACCGATCTACTGGAGGCCTTTATCGAGTTGATGGGGTTGTTGCGATCCAGCTCCAGGCTGGACGTTATTCCCCGGGAGCCGGAGGGTCTGGATGAGGTCCTGGACATCATCCGGCAGTACGGAGGCCGGGTCATCTCCATCGGAATGGATGTAAGCCCCGGAGGGGAGAAGATCTATTACATCCGTCTGGAGAAGTTACCGGTAGAGCCCCTGGCCTCGGCGCTGGAGGTCTCGGGGCATCGAGTAATCTCCATAGTGGATTAGGAGGGGGAGATGGGAGAGTTTAAGGTCCAGAAGAGTATTGAGGAGATCAACGAGAAGATTCGCCGGGGAGAGGCGGTGGTGGTTACCGCCGAGGAGATGGTTCGGATAGTGAAGGAGGTCGGTCCGGTGGAGGCGGCGCGGGAGGTGGACGTGGTCACCACCGGGACCTTCTCTCCCATGTGTTCCTCCGGGGCCTTTATCAATTTCGGGCACCCTGTTCCCACCATCAAGGCCTATCGGGTCTGGTTGAACGGGGTTCCGGCCTATGCGGGGCTGGCGGCGGTGGATATCTACATCGGGGCCACGGAGCCGGCCGAAGATGACCCCCTGAACAAGGTCTTCCCCGGGGAGTTTCGTTACGGCGGAGGGCACGTGATCCACGATCTGGTGGCCGGAAAGAAGGTGCATCTCCGGGCCATTGCTTACGGTACCCATTGTTATCCCCGTAAGGAATACGAGACCGAGATCACCCTCAAGGATCTGCCCTATGCCGTGCTCTGCAATCCCCGGAATGCTTACCAGAATTATAACTGTGCGATCAACCTCTCGGAAAAGACCCTTTACACCTATATGGGGATTCTGAGGCCGCATGCTGGAAACGCCAATTATGCCACCGCCGGGCAGCTCTCTCCCCTTCTCAAGGATCCCTATCTCAAGACCATCGGCATAGGCACGCGCATCTTTCTGGGGGGAGCCAAGGGGTATGTAATCTATGCCGGCACCCAGCACAACATGAACGTAAAACGTACGGACAAAGGGGTACCCTTTACCCCGGCGGCCACCCTCATGGTCCTGGGGAATCTCAAGGAGATGGACCCCCGCTGGGTGGTGGGGACCAGTCATCTGGGCTACGGCTGTTCCATGGCCGTGGGGCTGGGTATCCCCATTCCCATCCTCAACGAAGAGGTGGCCCGTTACGCGGGGCTTAGCGACGAGGAGATCTTTACCCAGATAGTGGATTACGCCTACGATTATCCCAACGGGATCAAGCGCAACTACGGGGTGGTAAGTTACGCGGAGCTTAAGAGCGGAAAGATCAAGGTCCTGGACAAGGAAGTGCCTACGGTGCCTATTTCAAGCTATGTGCGGGCCCGGGAGATCGCGGAGATCCTGAAGGGCTGGATCAAGCGCGGGGAGATGCTTCTTACCGAGCCGGTGGCCCCTATTCCCGGAGCGGAGCTCTTTCCTTTCCGGCCCAGGAAACAGTGATCCCCGAGGCCCTGGAGAGGATCCTGCGTTCTTTTCCGGCGGTGGCGGTGGCCCTTTCCGGGGGGGTGGACAGTGGGGTGCTGGCCGCTGCGGCGGTGCGCATCCTGGGGCCGGAAAGGGTGAGGACCCTTACCGCGGTAGGGCCCATCTTTCCCTCCGGGGAAGGGCAATGGGCCCGCCGGACGGCGGATCTCCTGGGGACGGATCACCGGGAGATCTTCTTTGATCCCCTGGGTCTTCCGGCCTTTCTTCAGAATCCTCCGGACCGATGCTATTACTGTAAACGCGAGCTTCTGGTCCGTTTTCGGGAGGAAGCCGGGGGGTGGGTTCTCTGCGACGGTACCCAGGCCGATGACCTGCGAACCGATCGTCCGGGGCTCAGGGCCCTGCGGGAACTCGGAGTAAGGAGTCCGCTGGCTGAGGC
>NZ_WFVX01000140.1:0-7379 GCF_015491435.1 Thermosulfurimonas sp. | reverse complement strand
GGCCAGGGTGCGGGGGATGGGGGTGGCGGTCATAACCAGGGTGTCCGGGGAGACTCCCCGGGCCTTTTCCCGGAGGGCCGCCCGCTGGAGCACCCCGAAACGGTGCTGTTCATCGATGATCACCAGGCCCAGACGCTCGAATTCCACGTCCTCCTGAAAGAGGGCGTGGGTTCCGATTACCAGATGGATGCGTCCGGCAGCCAGGGCCTGTTTGATTTCCCTCTTGCGAGCAGGGGGTAGCCCGCCGGTAAGAAGGGCTGCCTCCACCCCGGCCAGTCCGCAAAGCTCCCGGAATCCGGTGTAGTGCTGTTCGGCCAGGATCTCGGTGGGGGCCATGAAGGCCACCTGGTAGCCGTTGTCTATGGCGATGAGGGCGGCCAGCAAGGCCACCACCGTTTTTCCGCACCCCACGTCTCCCTGAAGCAGCCGGTTCATGGGGACCGGACGGGCCATGTCTCTCTGGATCTCCCGGAAGGCGCGTTCCTGGGCCCGGGTGAGCCGGAAGGGAAGCCGGTGCAGGAATTCCCGGGCCAGGGGGGAATCCACGCGGAAGGCGATTCCCGGGGAATGTTTGACCCGTGTGCGCCGCAGCCCCAGAGCCAGTTCCAGGAAGAAGAATTCGTCAAAGGCCAGGCTCTTGTGATATACACTGCGTTCGCTGTTCAGGGCCGAAAGATCGGCCTCGTCCGGCGGAAAGTGCAGGGCTCGCACCGCCTCGGAAAGCGGCAGGAGCCTTCTCCGGCGCAGAAGGTCGTGGGGAATGTAACTTACCAGTTTGTGGACATGTCCCTCCACGGCTTCCCGAATGATGCGCCGCAGGACCTTGGGGGAAAGCCCTTCGATGGAGGGGTAGGCCGGGAGGATGCGCCCCACGTGGAGTTCAAGCCCCGGTGCCTCCGGGTCTTCTATTTCGGGATGGATGATCTCGAACCGCCCACCGAAGCGGGAAACCTCGCCGGAGACGATGATCTCTCGGCCCGGACGCAGGGTCTCGCGGAGGAGGTTTTCCCGAAAGTGGAACCACTTGAGGGCCACCACCCCGGTGCCATCCGAGAGCAGGGCCTCATAGACCCGCCGACGCTTGAACTGCACCGGGCCGGAGAGGACCACCTCTCCCCGGACCACGGCCCTCTCCCCGGGGCGTAATTCCCGCACCGGTGTGAAACGGCGACGATCCTCGTAACTCTTGGGCAGAAAGTAGAGCAGGTCCTCCACGGTGTGGATACCCCGGGTGGCCAGGCGAGCGGCGATCTTGGGCCCCACCCCCTTAAGGAACTGTACCGGGGTGCGCAGTTCCTCCCGGAAACGCCGGTAGGTTTCCGGGTCGGGATAGGGCGGAAAGGGGAGTTCCTCCCGGCCCGGGCTTTCGGGCTCTTCGGTAAGGCGGAGGAGCCTTTGGATGCGTTCCTTTTTGTCCTCCAGGGCCAGGGTGTCAAGCCCGGTGATATATTCCTCCAGCCGGTTCTTTACCTCGGAGGAGAGATCCTCCGGAGCTTCGGAAAGGAGCCGACGCAGGGTGGCTTCCAGGTCCTTTACCCGGGGAAGGGGGGCGAAATTTTTACGGGCACAGAAAAGGAGGGGCCGCCGGAAGCGTTCCCACCATCGTTCAAGCTCCGGACGCATTGTATCTCATTTTACCGGGGCCTTTTCCGATTGTCAGACCCGAATTCGGCCTTATTTTCCCTGTTAGGTAAAACAGGAGGTAGGGATGAGCGAGGTAAAACAGGAACTTCCGGCCCGACCGGATGAGATAAAGGACGTTCCCGTGATCCCGGGGGATGCGGTAGTTTTTCCGCACATGATCGTCCCCTTTGTTCTCACCGAACCCGCGCTGGTCCAGGCGGTGGAGGAGGCCCTTTCCCGGGATCGGCTGGTGGCGGTGGTGGCGGTGAAGGATCCCGGGGCCGAAAAGAAGGAGATCTATCGTTACGGCACCCTGTGTATCATCCTCCGGGCCAGTCGCGTGGAACTGGATCGGATTCGCATCGTGGTGCAGGGCTTGACCCGGATCCGCATCCTCTCCCTTCTTCAGGAGACGCCCTTTCTCCTGGCCCGGGTGCAGCAACTTTCCGAGACCTTTGTCCCCGACCGGGAGTCCGAGGCCCTGGCGGTAAATATCCGGCAGATGTTCAGTCGGGTGGTGGAACTTTCCCCTCATCTGCCGGGGGAATTGCGGGGTCTGGTGGAAAATCTCGAGGATCCGGGGATGCTGGCCGATCTTTCCATCGCCCATCTTAATCTCCCCCAGGCCGAGAAACAGGCGGTGCTGGAGACCCTGGACGTAAAGGAAAGGCTTTCGCGGGTGGTTAGGTTGCTGGCCGAGCAGCTGGAGATTCTGGAGCTGGGGCAGCGTATCCAGGCCGAGGTCCGCGACCGGATGGAAAAGGCCCAGAAGGAATACTTCCTGCGCGAGCAGCTCAAGGTCATCCGCAAGGAGCTGGGGGAGAGCGAGGGGATCGAGGCCGAGGTGGAGGAATTGCGGGAGCGCCTGGAAAAGAAGGCCCTGCCGGAGATGGTGCGTCGGGAGGCGGAACGGGAACTCCAGAAGCTTTCCCGCACCCATCCGGCTTCGGCGGAATATACGGTAATTCGCAATTATCTGGACTGGATCCTGGAACTCCCCTGGCTGGAATCCACCCACGATCACCTGGATCTTAAGGAAGCCGAACGGATCCTGGACGAGGATCACTATGACCTCGAGAAGGTCAAGAAACGCATCCTGGAATATCTGGCGGTGCGCAAGCTCAATCCGGAGATGAAAGGTCCCATTCTCTGTTTTCTTGGTCCTCCCGGGGTGGGAAAGACCAGTCTGGGGCGCTCCATCGCCCGGGCCCTGGGGCGCCGGTTCTGGCGTATTTCCCTGGGCGGAGTGCGGGATGAGGCCGAGATCCGCGGGCACCGGCGTACCTACGTGGGGGCCATGCCCGGGCGCATTATCCAGGCCCTGCGCCGGGTGGGGGTAAATAATCCCGTCCTCATGCTGGACGAGATCGATAAACTGGGCACCGATTTCCGCGGAGATCCCGCCGCGGCCCTGCTAGAGGTGCTGGACCCGGAACAGAACAGGGAGTTCTCCGATCATTATCTGGAGCTACCTTTTGATCTTTCCCGGGTCATCTTCATTGCCACGGCTAATATGCTGGATACCATCCCGGCCCCACTGCTGGATCGCATGGAGGTTATCGAGATCCCGGGGTACACCGAGGAGGAAAAGCTTCACATCGCCCGTCGGTATCTCATTCCCCGGCAGCTCAGGGAACACGGTCTTAAGGCCTCCTGGCTTCGCTTTTCCGATTCCGCCCTGCGCCGGATCATTACCCATTACACCCGCGAGGCCGGGGTGCGACAGCTGGAAAGGGAGATCGCGGCGGTGTGTAGGGCCGTGGCCCGCCGGGTGGCTGAGGGGGAGGTGGAAAGGGAGAGGATCTCCCTCAAGAACCTGGAGGAATACCTGGGGCCTCCCAAGTATCTTCCCGAGACCCGCTACCGGGTCCGGGTGCCCGGGGTGGCCATCGGTCTGGCCTGGACCCCGGTGGGAGGAGAGGTCCTCTTCGTGGAGGCCGCACGGATGCGGGGAAAGGGGCGTCTCACCCTCACCGGCCAGCTCGGAGAGGTCATGCGGGAGAGCGCCGAGGCCGCCTTCACCTATGTGCGTTCCCGGGCCGAGGATCTGGGTATTGAACCCGAAATCTTCGAAAAATCCGACTTCCACGTCCATGTCCCCTCGGGAGCCATTCCCAAGGACGGCCCCAGTGCGGGTATCACCATCCTCACCGCTCTGGTGAGCCTCCTTACCGGTCGCACCGTGCGTCCGGAGGTGGCCATGACCGGAGAGATCACCCTGCGTGGTCTCATCCTCCCGGTGGGAGGGATCAAGGAGAAAGTGCTGGCTGCCAAACGCTACGGGGTGAAGGAGGTCATCCTTCCCCAGCATAACGAGAAGGACCTGAGGGAGATCCCGGAGGAGGTGCGAAGGGCCCTCAAGTTCCATCTGGTATCCCGGGTGGAGGAGGTCTTTCCCCTGGTCTTTGCCGAGTGGCGGGGCCGGCGTTCCCGGAAAAGGGCCGTTTCTTAGGATAGGGCCGGGGGAAAGAGCCGGAGTGAACGCAGGATCTTTAGGGCCTCGAGGGCCCCGCGGAGGTTCCCGTGTTTACGGGCCCCGCGCAGGAAGATTTCTCCCTTTCTGCGGGCCTCGACCAGGGCCAGAATTCGCATTTCCGGGGTGAGCACGGGATGGTGCAGGATCTTGGCCAGGGCCTTGAGACGCCAGAGATCCAGACCGGGAAGCCGCGAAAGCTGATCCGGATGGCCTCCCCTTTTTACGACCAGGGGAAAAGGCAGAAGATGCACCGGATAGCGGGCCGCCAGCCGAAGCCAGAGCTCATAGTCCTCGCACACCGGAAATTCCTCGTCAAAGAGCCCGATCTCCTCCAGGACCCACCGCCGGATCATCACCCCCGAGGGCGAGATCAGACAGAGTTTGATCGCCCGGTGGAAGAAGAAACCGTGCGGTTTCCGGTGTTTTCCCCGGGGGCTTATCCGGCGGCCCTCCTTGATCCAGATTTCCTCCGGCTGGACCGCCACCGCCTCGGGATGCTCCCGCAGATAGGCCACCTGAAGGGCCACCTTGGAGGGAAGCCATAGATCGTCGCTGTCCAGGAAGGCCAGCAACTCTCCGCGGGAGATCCTTATCCCCCGGTTGCGGGCCGCAGCCGGGCCACCCCTTCTCCCCATCCGGTGGTAGATCACCGGATAACGGCCGACCACATAAGGGGTAGCGTCGGTGGAGGCGTCATCCACCACGATGATCTCCAGAGGGCGATAGGTCTGAGCCAGAACCGATGCCAGGGCTTCCTTCAGGAAATAGGCCCGATTACGGACGGGAATGATCACCGAGACCAGCATCTCTTTTACTCTACCTCTTGCTTGGCGAGGGTGAAGCCTTAACTTTTTAACCGAAAGATATCCGGAGAAAAAAATCAAAAAAGGGAGTTAAAATCCTGAAAAGGGGGTGATAGTATGCCTATTAATTGGACCTGGGATCCTTTTGAGGAATTCGAGCGTATTCGTGCGGAGCTGGATCGGCTGCTGGAATGGGCGAGTCCGGTAAGGAGTATTCGCGGGGAGGAGATCTATCCGCGCATCAATGTGGGGGAGAGTGCCGAGGAGGTGCTGGTGTACATCTTCGCTCCGGGAGTGGATCCGGGGAAGGTGGAGCTTTCGCTGGAGGGCAACGTGCTTTCGGTGTCCGGGGAGAGGGATAGCGAGGCCGAGCTGGGGGTAAAGGAGGTGCGTCCGGAGCGGTTTCTCCGGCAGGAGCGGTTCTCGGGCAAGTTCTCCCGGGTGTTGACCCTTCCCGAATCGGTGGATCCCGAGAAGGTGGAGGCGGAATACCGGAACGGGATTATCCTGGTGAGAATCGGGAAAAAGGCGGAGCGTCGCGCCCGTAAGATCGAGGTCAAGGCCTCCTAAGGGAAATAAAAATCTTTGAAAGGAGGTGATAAGCCATGGCGGAAAGGCAGGAACTTGCTCCGCGGCAGGAGGGTCGTCCGGAGAGGACCCCGCGGCGAAGGGCCATGTCCCCTCCGGTGGATGTCTATGAGACCGATGAGGGGTTGATCCTTCTGGCGGATATGCCCGGGGTAACCCCGGAGAGCCTGGAGGTGAAGGTGGAGGACAATGTGCTCCACCTGCGGGGAGAGATCGCGGAGGCTCCGGGTGAGGAGGTGCGTCCGGAATACGTGGAGGTGCGGGGTCGAGAGTACTATCGGGCCTTCACCCTGGGGCCGGAGTTCGATCAGGAAAAGATCGAAGCCACCCTCAAACACGGCGTTCTCAGGCTCTTCATCCCCAAGGTGGAGTCCGAGCGGCCTCGCCGCATCGAGATCAAGACGGTCCAGTAAGGGGAAAGGGGAGGGGGCTATCCCCTCCCCTCCCGCAGGCGTTCCAGATCCTCGGGAGTGTCCACCTCCGGACAGGCATAAGGGGTGATGGTAACGGCAATAGGGTAGCCGTTTTCAAGGGCCCTCAGTTGTTCCAGTTTTTCGGCCTGTTCCAGTTCTCCCGGCGGCAGGGTGACGAAAAGATCCAGGAATTCCTTGCGATAGGCATAGAGACCGATGTGTCGCAGGTACTGCGGGGATTTTCCCGGCGGACGAAAATAGGGAATGGGAGAACGGGAGAAATAGAGGGCCCTTCCCTGGCGATCCAGCACCACCTTTACCCGGTTGGGGTCTTCTATCTCCTCGGGATTTTCCATGGGGATGGCCAGGGTGGCCATGGGGATTTCTCCGGAAAGAAGGAGAGGCCTTACCAGATCCTCCAGGGCCTCCGGGGCGAGGAGGGGTTGGTCCCCCTGGATATTGACCACGATATCTCCGTCGGCCAGTCCCAGGATCCCGGCGGCCTCGGCGATGCGTTCCGTACCGCAGGTGTGTTCCGGGGAGGTCATGAGGGCCTCCCCGCCGAAGTCTCTGACCGTGCGCAAGATCCGTTCGTCGTCGGTGGCCACCACCACCTTTTCCAGAATCTCGCTGCTTCGGGCCCGTTCATAGACATGCTGGATCAGGGGTTTCCCCCAGAGATCGGCCAGGGGTTTTCCGGGAAAACGGGTGGAACCGTATCGGGCCGGGATGATCCCCACGATGCGCATGGGCCTCCTCCTTGACGGCTTTTGCCGAAGATGATTTACTCAAGTTTAAACCAAACTCCGGAGAAGGAAAAATGAAAATAAACCGTATTTTGTCGGTTCTCCTGCTTATTTTCCTCTGGGCGGCTTCAGTTCGGGCTGGGGTCCCCAAAAAGATCGCCATCCTTCCCTTCAGGGTTCACGCCGCTCAGGACCTTTCCTACGTGCAGGAAGGGATTCAGGACATGCTGGTTACCCGGCTTTTTGCCCCGGGTCAGGTGGAGACGGTAGATCCCGAGGTGGTGAAAAAGGCCCTGTCCCAGGTAAAAGGCCCCCTCACCCGCGAGAAGGCCCGGGCCCTGGGGCAGAAGCTGGGGGTGGATTATGTACTCTTCGGGAGTGTGAGTGTCTTCGGGAATACGGTGAGTGTGGATGCGGAGCTGGTTCCGGTCAACGGTTCGCGTCCTCCGGTGGCCCTTTACACCCAGGTAAAGGGTCTGGGGCAGGTGATTCCGGCTCTGGCCTCTTTTGCGGAGCGTTCGCGGAAATATATCCTGGGCGAGGCCGTTCCTTCCGGGCCGGTAACGGTGGCTTCCTCTCCCCCCAAGGCTCCGGCTCCGATCACCGCTCCGCCTCCCAAGGCGCCGGCGGTGCCTCCTTCCCGGATGCATCCGGAAAAACTGGTAGAGGCGGCTCCTCCCCCTCCCCCCTCCCGGCAAGTGCAGGTCCAATCTCGGGCCTCGGGTATGCC
>NZ_WFVX01000139.1:0-9326 GCF_015491435.1 Thermosulfurimonas sp. | reverse complement strand
CGTCCTCCCGCCAGTGGGGTTCAACCCCTAGGAGCCACAGGGCGCAGGCAAAATCCTCTCCCCGGGTGCGCATGGTGGGAGAGCCCCAGAGCACCATGGAAAGTGTCCGGGATCCGGGTGCTCCCCCTCACCGAGATCGGACGGCCCCGGGTGGATGTATGTCTCACGGTAAGCGGCTTCTTCCGGGACGCCTTTCGCAACCTCATGGAACTCTTCGACCGGGCAGTGGCGGAGGTGGCCTCGCTTCCCGAACCCCCGGAGATGAATCCCCTGGCGGAAAACTTCCGGCGGGATCTGAAAAGGCTCCTTGCGCAGGGCCTTTCCGAAGGAGAGGCCCGGCGCAGGGCCTGTTTTCGGGTCTTTTCCGAGCCTCCGGGAGCTTACGGCACCGGAGTGGAAAGTGTGCTTGAGGCCGGGGCCTGGAAGGAACGCCGGGATCTCGCCGAGGTCTTCCTCACCACCATGGGTTACGCCTACGGAGAAGGCCTCTACGGAAGCGCCGCCGGGGATACCCTGCGGCAGGTACTTTCTCGCACCGAAGTAACCTATAAGAACGAGGACACCCGGGAGATAGACATCCTTTCTTGCGATTGTTTCAACGCCTATCACGGGGGGCTTAATGTGGCGGTAGAGGCCCTTTCCGGGCGGAAACCGATCTCCTACTCCGGAAGCACCGCCGATCCGGAACAGCCGGTGGTACGCACCACCGCCGAGGAAATGCGTTTCCTTTTCCGGATCAAGGTTCTGAATCCGCGCTGGATCGAGGGCCTGAAGCAGCACGGTTTCAAGGGCGCCGGGGACCTATCCCGGATAGTGGATCTCATCTTCCAGTGGGACGCCACCAGCGATGTGGTCTCGGACCGGATGTGGAAGGCCCTGGCCGAGACCTACGCCCTTTCCCCGGAGATGCAGGAATTTTTCCGGGAACACAATCCGGCAGCGCTCTTAAATATTGCCGAAAGGCTGCTTGAGGCCGCCCATCGCGGCCTTTGGAAGAACCCCGATCCGCAACTCCTCGAACGCCTGCAGGATCTATTCCTGGAGATGGAAAGGGAGGTGGAATGAAGGGACTATTTATAAATTTCCCTCCTGTGGCCGACAAGATGGACAATTATCAAAAATTCTTCTCTATCAATCTCGTATATTATTCGATAGTTTCCCACGCGCAATTTATAAAGTCCTTTAAATTTACCCCTAAGAGGCACCGGACGGATAATATCTATCTGCTCTGCGAGCCACTCAAGTTTGTATTTAACCCTGCGTTTGATGTCCGGAGGAAGACGTTTAATACTTTGAGCCGCGGTAGGAGTAAATTTTACGGTGTAAACACTCAAGAAAAGACCTCATCCAACGAAAGCAGTTCTTCTCTTTCTTTCTCCTCTAAACTCTGTCTTAATTTCTTTTCCGCCCAGGTAGAAAGCTCCTCTCCAAAATCCGGATCGAAAAATTCCTCAAGCACCTGGCGTAATATTTCCTGCAATTTTTTCTCTTCTACCATAAGAGCCATAACTTTCCTCCATCAAAACTTCCTTTTAAAGAATACCAAACATTTTGGGATCAAGCCATGACCGAACTAATGAAGCCTTACGAGGGGCTGGTGATAAAGCGGGGCGAGCGCATCCTCTGCGCGGAGTTTCTTCGTCCCCACACCGTGATCTCCACCTGTCGGGTAAACGGAGGAATCCGGCAGGACCTGCGGTTCCTGGCCAATCATCAGGCCTGTGAACCCAGGCCGCACCCGGGCTGCGGACATGGGGCCTGTCTCGCCGGCCGCGACCCCGAACGCTATCATCGCTTGATCTGCGAATATCACGGTCTCCCCCCGGAAAGGACCGCTCTTCTCGGAACCGCGGCTAATATGTATCTGGCCGGATTCTCCCGCCAGAGTTTCTCTCCCCCTGCCGACGGAAAGAAGACCTCCGGAGAGCTTGTGGTCTTCTGTGCGGCCACCGCCGGGGTGGAGACCAATGCCGGCCGGGCCGGGGATCCGGCTTCCTTTTACGAGGAGGAAGGCCGTTTTCTGCGACTCGACGGAAAGGCCCCCTCCTGCGATCGCCGGGGAACCATCGTACTCATGCTCTTCATTAACCGGGCCCTTACGCCCGGAGCCCTGGTGCGGACGGTGAAGATGGCTACCGAGGCCAAGGTGACCGTACTTGAGGAACTGCACGTGGCCTCGCGTTATTCCTGCGGCCTGGCCACCGGTACCGGGACCGATCAGATCGGGGTGGCGGCGCTCTCCCACGGGGGGCGTCCCCTTTCCGGGGCCGGAAAACACGTAAAACTCGGAGAACTCATCGCTCTGGCCGTACGGGAAGCCCTTTTCCGGGCCCTGGCCCTTCAGAACAAGCTCACGCCGGATCTGGTACGCTACGCCCCGCGACTCCTGGAACGTTACGGACTCGGTGAGGAGGACCTGCTGGTGGCCCTGCGCGATTTCCTCCCGGCACCGGTCCATGCCTGGCTGGAGCGCAATGTACGCCCGGTAATGAGTGACCTGGGACTGGTGTCCCATCTCCTGGCCTATCTTCACCTCTGGGACCAGGTACGCTACGGAATCCTTCCCCCGGAGATCGCAGCCGAGGCACTCCTGGATCAGGCCGCACTCATGGCCTGCGCCCTTTCCCAGCGCAGAGGGGATTTTCCCTCCTTCCGGGAAAAACTCGCCGCAGAAAAGAACGACCCCCGGAGACTCCTTCTTGCAGCCCTGGCCCTGGGGTTTTCCGCCAAATGGCACCATCCCCTGGGGCGAGCCGTGGGCGTGATCCCGGAATGAAGATCCTAAAACCCCTTTCAGGACTTTTCCTGCTAATCCTGGCCGCAAGTATTGCGGGATGCCGGAAGGAAAAACCCTCGCCTCCCAAAGCCCTCTTCGTACCCCTGGGGATCGAGGTTTCGGGGATCCCTCCCGAGACCCCGGTATCTCTATACCGGGCCTCCGGGGACCCGGTGCTGCGTTATCCGCCGCTGGCCAGCCAGGATCTTCTCCTCATCTTTCCCTGGAAACCGGGGGAGGTCTATCGCCTAAAAGCCGGCCCTACCTCGCTGGTGCTGAGGGCCCCGGCCTCACGACCTCTGGCCACCCTGGAGGTTTTTGCCCCGCTGGGAAGTCCCGGACAAAAGATCACGGTGGAAAAAAAGAGAACCGCACTCAAACTCACCCTTCTTTCCCGAAAGGAGGCCCCGGAAATAGGCCTTCTCGTAACCTCCTTCGTCCCCGAGTTAAACCTCTCTCTTTTTTCCGGAAATTCCACGGAAAGATATTCCCTCCGGGGAGAATTCGCCCGTCGTCTTCTGCGTCCAAGGATATATCTTCCCCCGGAGAAACCCCGACGACTCCAACTTCTTTTTCGGACCCCCGGGCGCACCGCCGAAGTGGATCTGGTCCTCAAACGCCGGATCTTCGACCTTCGGGGGAAGGTGCGTCTGGTCTCCTGGAAGCTTCCCACCGAGGAGTCGGGGCTCAGTCTGCGCTACCGGCGGGAGGGGCTCCTGGTGGTGCCCAATCCGCTTTTCGAAAGGCTGGGATATCTCCTGGGACTAAGGGCCCGGGGCTATTCCCGCTACGAACCTCTGGCCTATGAAACCCTGGAATTCCGGAATCTGACCGATGTGCCTCTCAACCTGGTGGTGCGGGGTGAATTTCTGGAGCCGGAAAGTCGCAAACCGGTAAAGGGATTCTATCCCCCGCGTTTCGGCATGAGTGGACACGCCCGAAAGCCCCTGGCCCTGGTCTATCTTCCTCCCCGGGGAAGGGCCCGGGCCGTGCTTCCCATCTACGCTCGAAGGGTACCCCCGGGGGAATATCTGGCCCTGATCAGGGTCTATCCCCTGGGAGAGAAGACCCCCATTCTGGTCAAGACCCGGCGCATCGGTCTTACCCGCGGAAGCCCGAAGCTTGCCGCGGGGTTGCTTCTTATTCTCCTTGCCGGAGGGGCTTATTCCCTGGTAGTGTTTCTGGGGCTCAGACGGCTGCTTGCGGGCTTTCGTCTGCGCGAACTTTCCCTGGTGGCCCTTTCCGGAGCCGTGGGTTTCGGGCTGGATTTCCTGGGAGGGATCCTCTCCAACATCCTTTACGCCCTCCTCGGCCCCTTCAACATCCTGGTGGGAGGACTCATTACCGAGGTGGTGCATTATGCGGTCTTCACCGCGGTTTTTGTCCTGGTGCCACGGCCGGGATTCGCCACCCTTTCCGGACTGCTTCATTATCTCATGGGAACAGTTCTCTTCGGAGGCCTTCGGGCCACGGACCCCTTTTTCGTGGGGTTCAGGCTCCTCACCCTGGAGACGGCCCTCTGGATCTTCAGGGTCTATGCACGTCCGGAAGGCCATCGCACCATCCTCGCCCTGGGACTCGCCGACGCCCTGAGCACTCTCAGTTCCCTGGTGCTCCATATGACCTTTTACCGACTCTTTTTCCCGGAGTGGTATCTCTGGCTCTCGCTCCTGGTCAAAGGATTCCTCTATACCCTGGTAGGGGCGGCTCTGGGGGTCCGCCTGGGATTACATCTCCGGGAGATGGAAAGATGAAAATCCTTGCGGTCAGAGACCTGACCTACCGGTATCCCGGAGGAAAGGACCCGGCCCTGTGCGGGGTAAGTCTCACGGTGCAGGAAGGAGAAATGGTGCTTCTGGCCGGAGAGACGGGTTGTGGAAAAAGCACCCTTCTTTCTGTGCTTTGCGGACTGATTCCCGGGGCTGCAGGAGGAGAGTTTTCCGGAGAGGTGGAGGTTCTCGGACAGAGGTGGCCGGTTTCCCCCGGAGCCCTTTTTCCCCGGGTGGCGGTGGTCTTTCAGAATCCGATGGAGATGCTCCTTGCCGAGACCGTGGCCGGGGAGGTAGCCTTCGGGCCGGAGAACCTGGGACTTTCCCCCGCGGAAATCCACTCCCGGGTGGAAAAGGCCCTTTCCGAGGTGGGGCTTTCGGGTTTTGAGTCGCGCAGACTCGAGGAACTCTCCGGGGGAGAACGCCAGCGGGTGGCCCTGGCCGCGGCGCTGGCGGTAAACCCCAGGCTTCTCCTCCTGGATGAACCCCTGGCCCAGCTCGACCCCGAGGCCTCCCGCAGGGTGATGCATATCCTGCGAAAACTTACCCGAAAAGGCATGACCGTGATCCTGGCCGAGCACCGCCTGGACCTGGCCCTTCCCTGGGTGGACAGGGTCTGTTTTCTCGAGGAAGGTCGGGTGATCTTTGAAGGACCGGCCCGGGACTTCCGGCCGCCGGAAAGACACCTTCCCCGGCCCGGGATCTCCTCCCCCGGCGAGGTCCTGATCGAGGTGCAGGGGCTTTCCTTTTCCCGCCCCGGAGGGCGGGAGGTCTTCAAAAACTTGCATCTCCGCTTTCGGCAGGGGGAAAGGGTGGCCCTTTGCGGCCCTAATGGTTCGGGAAAGACCACCTTCCTTCATCTCCTGGCCGGGCTCCTCCGGCCCTCGAGGGGAAGAATCGAGATCCGGGCCCGAAAGGGAAAAGACGCCCTTCTTCTGGGACTTCTTCTTCAGGACCCGGATCTCATGCTGGTAAGGGAAAGTGTGGAGGCCGAACTCGCCTTTGCTCCGGAAAATCTGGGACTTTCCCCGGAAGAGATAAAACGACGGGTGCTCTCGGTGGCCGAAAGGCTGGGATTGCTTTCCTTTCTTTCCAGGGTGCCCTTTTCCCTTTCTCGCGGGCAGCGCCTCCGGGTGGCCCTGGGAGCGCTTCTTACCGGCGCCCCGCGTATCCTTCTCCTGGATGAACCTACCACGGCCCAGGACGCCCGCCATATGGCCCGCCTGATCTCCTCCCTTTCCGCGGATCTCCTCCTGTTTTCCACCCATGACGAAGAGGTAGCCCGGGCGCTGGCCACCCGGGTCCTTTATTTTCGAAACGGTACCGTGGAGGAAATACAGCCATGAAAAACCTCCATCCCTATACCAAGCTGGTCCTTTCTTTCCTGGTCTCCGGGCTCTCCGTACTTCTGGACCAGCCCCTATCTCTGGGGCTGCTGGCCCTCTTCTCCCTGGGCCTTTTTCTACTTTCCCGGCCGGAGGGACGCATCCTTAAAACCCATCTTTTCCTTGCGCTCACCACCGTCTGGGGCATCATGATAAGCCAGGGACTCTTTTACCAGGACTATCCCCGAACCGTGCTCTTCTGTCTCCTTCCTCCGGGGGAACACTTCTCCGGCCTCTGTTTCATCAAGGAGGGTTTCTCTTACGGATTGATCCAGTCGTTGCGGCTGCTTGCAGCCCTTTCGGCGGGGCTTTATCTGGTGACCTCCACCTCCCGGGAACTCTTTTTCCGGGCCGTGGCGGCCCTGCCCCTTCCCCGGGGATTGACCCTGATGGCGGTTTCCGCGGTGCGGTTCCTGCCTGCGGTGGCGGAAAATCTGCGCCTGGTAAGACAGGCCCTGCGTCTGAGAGGCTACCGCCCCTTGAGACACGGCCTTCTTCACACCCTGCGGACGGAGCTCTCGGTCTTTTATCCCCTGATCTCGCTGGCGGTGCGCCAGTCGAGAATCCTCGCGGATGCCCTTCTTACCCGGGGGTTTGATCCCCTATCCCCGGGCCGGAAGCTCTTTCTTCCACCCTGGCCCACCCGCGAAAAATGGCTCTCCGCCGCCCTACTTCTTCTGGGACTGGCTGTGCTTGCGGTTAAGATCCTTTTCTGGCTATATCTTCAGGAGGTCTTTTATGCCCCGACTCTGCGCCCCCTTTATGCCCTGGTCAGGAATTATCTCTAAAACGCTTAAGACGTTCGGCCTCGAGCAGAGTTTCGGGTTTTCCGGAAAATTCCGCCCCGGAAAGGAGGCGGGTTCCTCGTGCCTCGGCCGCCTCAAAGAGAGGCCCGGCCCAGCGCCGCCAGGAAAGATCTCGCAAAAGATGATGATCCAGGATAAGGACCCCGGGACCGAGGTCTCTGATTATGCGGAGGAGATTTTCCCGTGCCATCTCCAGGGCCCGGAGACCGAACCTCGGGCCCAGATAGGTGGAGGGGCCATCCACCAAGAGGAGGTCCGGTTGCTGCTCCAGGAGGAAATGTACCACCTCGGGCCTCACCGGACCGGACACATCCGAGGTGTGCACAAAGACCTGGCCCCCGGCCCTTACCACCACCGAAATCACGCACCCGAACCGGGGATCCGGACCGTGAAAGAAAGGGCCGGAAAAAAGGATTTCTCCCCCGGGAAGTTTTATCCTTCGGCCTTCGGCCACCTCCCAGTGCACGCCGGACCGGATGAGTCTTTCCAGGAATTCCGCCGCCCGATGGGCCTGGTTGCGGTTGATGTTCCGCACCGGGTCCTTAAGAAAGACCCGTTTCCCCCGAAGATCTTCCGCCCAATCGGGAAGATAGTGATCGAAATGATAATGGGTAATCACCACCAGCTCGGCCCCTCGGAGTCTCTCCCGGATAAGGGACCTGGCCCGGGAAAGCCGTTCCAGTTCCAGACGATCCGGAGGGAGACCGTATCGTCTGGGGCCCAGGGCCGCCCCGGGATCGATAAGGATCCTCACCCCGGAGCACTCCACCTCCACAGCCATGGAACGCACCCCCAGACTTTCGGCCGCAAGGATCTCCACCCTCATGCCCTCCAGGATAGCCGCAAACCCGGCCTGCGAGAAGTGCTGTGGGGCCTTCTCTTTTTCTTTCTTCTGGTCTCCGGACTCAAAGCTCAAAAGATCAAGGCCTTCGGGCTTGAGCTGCTCTGGGACTACCCCCTGGGAGACGTGTCCTTCCAGGTAAGAGCCGGACACACACCGGATTCTTTCGTGCGTTTCTCCCCGGACGGAAGATATCTCGCCCTGGGCACCTTCTCCGGAAGACTCCTTCTCTTCCAGAGCAGCACCGGAAGGATCCTCTGGGAAAAGAAGATCCCTGAGGCCATGGTCAAACGGGTGGCCTTTTCTCCGCAGGCAAAGATCCTCTATTACGGAGAACAAGGTCCGGAAGGGGCGGTCTGCGCGGTAAAGGTCTCCTCCGGTAAAACCCTCTGGTGTTTTTCCACCGCCCGGGACCTCCTCCGGGGCGAACCCCCGGCCCCGGGTGATGTTTATGGAATCTATCAACTGCCCGGGATCTATCGTCTCCGGGTCCTTCCCGGGGGCGATCTTCTGGTGCTCGGGGTACACTCCTGGTTCGACCGAAGGGTCCGGGCCTGGCGCAGGCTCTCGCGCCTCTATCGTCTGAGCCCGGAGGGCAGGGTTCGCTGGGCCTATCCGGCCTCCGGTCCGGCCCCGGTCACCATCATTTATGCAGACAGTGATCCCACCGGGGATCGCGTGGCCCTGGTGTCCCTTCTTCCCTCGGAATATCCGGAAGACCTCCGTTTCCCCGGCCCCCCGCCCCAGAGCTTTGTGGCCCTTTCCGGGGAAACCGGCCGGGAAACCTTCCGTTACCTCCTCCGTCCGCTCCGGCCTTATTTTGATCGGGTTTCGGCCTGGGAATCGGTGGCGGTCTCCCCGGACGGACGCTTTGCCGCTCTGGGTACCGGCGACGGAAGACTCTTCCTTTTCGATCTTACCGTCCCCAAACTCTCCCGGATCCTTTCCCTGGCCACGCCCATCCTCTTCGGAAACTTCCCGGTTTCCGCCACCCTGGGCTACGGACTCTTCGGCCCCCGGGGGATCCTCTATATCCTTTCCGGAGAAAGCACCCTTCCCTACGGGCTACCCCTTTCCGTGGATCGCCCCGCCGGACCGCATCCCGCAGCCCGCACCCTCTTTGCCCTGGACCCCGAAACCGGGCACATCCTATGGCGTTTCACCTCCCCGGTGAGGCTTCAGGGGCTTGCGGTGGATACCCGGGGACAAACCCTAGCGGTATCCGCAGCGGCCTTTCGCCGCGAAAATCTCCGGGTACGACAGTTCGGAGTCCTGGTCTTTGACCTCCGAGGCCGGGGAGGAGGACTTTCCCGACTCTCCGGGTACTTTCCCACCGAAGGTACCTGTTTCTTTCATCTGGCCGTTTCTCCGGACGGAAGCCTTATCGCGGCGGTAGAAACCCCCTGGCGCGATGAATTGGGCCGTCTTTTCGGTAAACACCGTTTGCTGGTGCTTCGCCGGATCCCAAATTCCGGATTTCGATAAAATCCATTATAATGGATCTATGCGAAGGCTGCCCCTGGATACCTCGTCTTTTAAACAGATAAGGGAGCGGGGCTGGGTCTATGTGGACAAAACCCCCTGGATCCACCGCCTGATAACCGAGGGCATCTGCTACTTCCTCTCCCGCCCCCGAAGATTCGGAAAATCCCTTACCATCAATACCTTGAAGGAACTCTTCCGCGGAAACCGCAAGCTCTTTGAGGGGCTTTATATCTACGATAAGTGGGACTTCGCCGAACACCCGGT
>NZ_WFVX01000138.1:0-13322 GCF_015491435.1 Thermosulfurimonas sp. | reverse complement strand
GATACGCCGCACCGCCTCCTCCACCCCTACCTCGGAAACCAGGAGGCGTTCCCCCGGGCTCTTGAGCTCCGGGGTAAAGACCCGATGGACCCGGGTGGGAGAACCCTTGAGTCCGAGCCGATCCCTCTCAAAGGGGACCGGGCCCTCGGCGGTAAAGACCTCGGGCTGGATGGTCTGGGCCTGGATCAGGGCAGAGAGCGGGGCAAAGGGCGGCTCGGCGACCTCCCGATCGCAGGTAATAAGCACCGGGAAGGAGGCCTCCAGCACCTCCAGCCCCCGCTCGGTCTTCCGGTGGACCCGGATCTTTTTCTCCTCCGGAAAACACTCCACCCGCACCGCATAGGTGATGAGTGGAACCCCCAGACGGGTGGCCACCCCCGGCCCCACCTGAGCCGTATCCCCATCGATGGCCTGTTTCCCGAAAAGATAGAGATCGAACGGGGCCTCCCGGGCCAGGTACTTTATGGTTTCGGCCAGGGTATAGCTGGTGGCCAGGGTGTCTGCCCCGGCGAACTTGCGGTCGGAAAGAAGAACGACCCGATCCGCTCCGTATTCCACGGCCTCGCGCAGGGCTGCATCGGCCTGCGGAGGCCCCATGGTGATCACCGTAATCCGCCCTCCATAACGCCTCTTCAACGCCCCGGCCAGGGCCAAGGCGTGCACATCGTAAGGATTGACAATGGAGGGCACCCCCTCCCGGATGAGGGTGCCGGTTTCGGGATTGATCCGAATATTGGTAGTGTCGGGTACCTGTTTTATGGAAACCAGAATATTCATCTCCGACCCCTTCTCTTAATGATGGCAGAAATCTCCTCCCAGATCAAGTAGGAACAGGGGATGAGCACCAGGGTGATCACGGTGGCGAAAAGGACCCCGAAGGCCAGGCTTATGGCCATGGGGATGAGGAAACGGGCCTGAAGGCTTCGCTCAAAGATCATGGGAAGGAGGCCGAAGAAGGTGGTGATGGTGGTGAGGATAACCGGGCGGAAACGTCTGCGACAGGAGAGAATCACGGCCTCCCGTATCTCCATTCCCTCGGCCCGCAGGCGATTGATCAGATCCGCCAGGATGATGGCGTCGTTCACCACCACCCCGGAGAGCCCCACGATCCCGAAGAAACTCAGGATGGAGAGCTGATACCCCAGAAGTAAATGCCCCAGAAAGGCCCCCACGACCCCGAAGGGGATGGCCAGCATGATGATGAGGGGCTGAGAGAAGGATCGCAGGGGAATGGCGATGAGGGTATAGATGGCCACCAGGGCCAGGAGGAACCCCTTCTTCAGTTCGCGCATGGTCTGGGCCTCCTCACGCCCCTCTCCCTCAAAGGAATAGGTGAGCCCGGGGTATCTGCGGACCAGCTCCGGAAGGACACGGTTCCGGAGCCAGCGACGAACCTCGCTCCCGGTGATCTCCCGCTCGTTCACCTCGGCCTGGACATAGATAACCCGTTTACGATTGAGTCGCTCGAGCTTCACATACCCCGGAGCGAAATAGGGCTGAGCCACGTCCAGGAGGGGAATCTCGCGTCCATCGGGAAGGTGGAGTCTCATCTTCTTCAGGACCTCCAGATCCTCGCGATCCCTCCGGGGATAACGCACCAGGACCGAGATTTCGTCCTCCCCCCGCTGAAAGCGAAGGGCCTCGGCCCCGTAGAAGACGGATCTCACCGTACGGGCCACATCCTCCAGGGTGATCCCCAGGTTCCGGGCCCCGGGTTTCAGCCGAAAACGGAGCTCCTCCTTGCCTTCCACCAGACTATCCTGGACGTCATAGACCCCGCGCAGGCGGGAGAGCCGCCTCTTGAGTTCCCTTACCGCCAGAAGAAGGGTCTTTTCCTCCGGATGGGAAAGGGCCACGGAGACGGGTTTTCCCATGGAGAAGAATTCCCCGGTGAAGGTCAGGCTATCGGCTTCGGGGACGAAACCCACGGCCCGTCGCCAGGCCGCCACCAGGGTGCGGGTGCTTATACCCGGACGTTTTTCCGCATCCACCAGCCGGATCTCTATGCCGGCGATGTGACTCCCCATCTCCGGGGGACCTCCGTGGGGGCCGGAGATGGTGGCTCCGGCGGAAATAACCCGATAAACCAGAAGAGGCCGGCCGGACCTCTTTTCCGCCTCTCGCACCACCCGCACCCCGGCGGCCTCGATCCTTCGGGCCACCTTGAGCGTCTCCTCAAGCGGGGTCCCCGCCGGCATACGCAACACGCAATAAAGACGATTTCCCTCCACCCGGGGGAAGAAGGTGAAACGCAGCCTTCCGGAAAGCCACAGGGAAAAGACCACCACCAGAAGGGTCAGAAGGAGCGAGACCGTAAGATAACGCCAGGAAAGGGCCAGAGAAAGAAACCGCCGGTAGGGTCCATCCACGAACCTCCTCAGGGCTCCGGCCAGAAGGGGTTCTCCGGGCGGAAGGTTGGCCCCCCGGAGATGGGCCGGGAGGATGAAAAGGGCCTCCAGCAGGGAACCGCCCAAGACCAGGATGACCACCACCGGTATGACCCGGATGAATTTTCCCATGGCTCCGGTACCGTAGAGAAGGGGCCAGAAAGCGGCCATGGTGGTGAGCACGGAGAAGATCACCGGGCCGGCTACCTCCAGGGTTCCCTCCACCGAGGCCTGGGAGCGGGAGGCCCCGGATTCCCTGTGCCGAAAGATGTTTTCCCCGATCACAATGGCGTCATCCACCACCATGCCCAGGACCAGGATGAAGGCAAAGAGGGAAATCATATTGAGGGAAACCCCGAAGTAGGGCATCAGGCTCAACCCGAAGGCGAAGGCGGTGGGGATACCCCAGATCACCCAGAAGGAGAGATTGAGATGCAGGAACAGGGTCAGCAAGACCGTGACCAGGAGCATACCGAAGGCCATGTTCTTAAGCAGGAGCCTGATCCTGGCCCTAAGGATCTCCGTGCGATCCCGCATGATCTCCAGATGAAGGGACGGAGGAAGGAGACTCCGGATCTCCGCCAGATGGTTTTTTACCTCCCGGGCCACGGTAAGGGCGTTCTGGCGCCCCACCCGGAAGACCTCGATCACGGTGGCGGGTTTTCCGTTGTAGTAAATCGCATAGTCCAGGCTATCCCTTAACTCCTCCCGCACCCGGGCTATGTCCCTCAGACGGATGCTTCCCCCTTTGGGGCCGGCTATGAGGATCAGATCGCCGTACTCATCGGCGAAGTAGCGCTTGCCCCGGGTCCTTACCAGATATTCCTGATGGGGGTTCTTGATCCGGCCGGCCGGAAGATCCAGGGATTCCCGGGCGATCCTCCGGGCGATTTCCTGAAGACTCAGACCGTAGCGACGCAGATTCTCCTCCGGAACCTCGATGTGGATCTCCCGGGGAAAGAGCCCGAAATATTCCACCTCGGTGATCTCCGGAAGATCGAGCAGGGCGTCCTTCACCCTCTCGGCCCAGTATTTGAGGGTCTCGCGGTCCGTGTCCCCGTAGAGGGCCAGGGTCAGGACCTCGGTGCGCAGGACCACCTTCTTGACGATGGGCCTTTCGGCCTCCCGGGGCAGGGTGGTAAGGCTATCTACCTGGGTCTTCACCTCATCGAGCAGCTCCTGAACGTTGCGCCCCCGGAGCACCTCCACGATGACCCTGCCCTCCCCTTCCCGGGCCACGGAGAGGATACGTTTGATGCCCGAAAGACCGGCGATCTTCTCCTCGATGGGCTTGATCACCGAGTCCTCGATCTCCCGGGGGGAGGCCCCCCGATACTCCACCTGGACCACAATCTGGTCCTCGGCTACCTCGGGAATGATCTCCGTCTTGATGGTGTAGAGGGTGAGGAGCCCGGAGACCAGGACAAAGATCATGAGGAGATTGGCGGCGACGTGATTTTCCACAAACCAGGAGACAAGCCCTCTCATGGTCTCTCCCGCACCAGCATTCCGGGAAGGGCCCCGGGAAGACGCTGCGCCACCACCTTCTCGCCGGCGGAAAGTCCGGCGCTGATTACCACCCGCTTCTCGTCCTGAAAAAGGACCCTGACCGGGCGCTTCACCAGTTTTCCCGACCTATCCACCACCCAGACGAAGGTCTGTCCCAGCACCCGGACCAGGGCCTCCGGAGGGATCTCGAAGGTCCGGGGATATTTCTTCCCGTAAATCCTTATCCGGACGAAAACCCCGGGCAAAAGCTCCGGGGAGCCGGGATCCGGCTGTACGCGCAGATAGAGGGGAAGGAGCCGGGTCTTTTCCTCCACCTCTCCCCCCACCCGGAGGACCCGGCCGTGGTAACGAAACACCTCCGGGCCCGCCTCCCAGAGGACCTCCACCGGAGACCCCGGAGTCCCCGCCGGGGCGTTGAGACCGGGGACGGTAAGGTAGGGCAGAAAATAGTCGGCCACCGGGGCATAGACCTCCAGTCCGGCCAGGGGATAGAGCACCGCCAGGACCCTTCCCGGGGAGGCGTAATCTCCTTTTTCCACCCGCACCTCCAGAACGCGAGCGGCGAAGGGGGCCCGGATGCGGGTACGGGCGAGATCGGCCCGGGCCTTTTCCACCTCCTCCCGGGCGGCGACGACCTCGGCCCGGGCTGCAGCCAGTTCCGGTTTCTTGGCCACCAGTGGCGGAGGCGGCACCCCGGGATGAAGGACCCTCCACTCCGCCACCGACTGCCGGGCCTGGGCGGAGAGTTCGGCCAGGGTGCGTTCGGCCTCGCGCAATCGGGCCCGGGCCCGGGAAAGGGCCGCCCGATAATCCGTGGGATCAATACGCACCAGGAGTTCCCCCTTCCGAACCCTGACCCCGGGCCAAAGCCGCGGAGAAACCCAGATCACCTTCCCGGCCACCTCCGAGGCCAGTTCCAGACGCCGCGGAGCCACCACCGTCCCGGTGGTCTCCACCCGATAGACAAAGGGGCGGGGGGTCACCCGAAGGGTCTTTACCACTAGCACCGGGCGTTTCTTCTCCCTGGCCGGGGGGCGGGGACGGGAGAGAATGAGATGCCGGGCCATAAGAAACCCCGCACTCAATACCAGGAGAGAGAGCACCACCTCCAGCCAGCGCCTCGAAACTCCGGATCTCATGTCCCCTCCTTTTCCGGAAACCCGAAATCCCCTCCCAGGGCCTTGAAGAGAAAGACCCGATTGAGAAGGAGATCCTTCCGGGCCTCAAGGAGCTTCCTTTGGGTTTCGAAAAGGGTCATCTCCTCGGCCAGGACCCGGGGAAGATCCAGGAGCCCGGCCCGAAAGCGTTCCCGGGCGAAGACGACCCGCCGTTTCTGATCCGCGTATTCCCTGCGGGTCTCCCGGAGGATCCCCCGCAGCCTTTCCTCGGAGAGAAGGGCGAATTCCACTTCCTTGAAGGCGGTAAGCACGGTCTTGAGGTATTCCTCCCGGGCCTCCCTGAGGACCTCGCGGGCGGCCCTTTCCTCGGCCCCGAGCCTTCCGGCGTTAAAGAGGGGCTGGGTGAGTCCGAAGGTAAGGGTCCAGATCCGGTTTCGCTTCTGTAGAAGGTCCTTGAGGGCATTGGAAACCCGCCCCTCCTCGGCGGTAAGGAGCAGGCGGGGGAAACGGGCGGCCCGGGCTATCTTCACCTTCTCGGCCGCGGCTTTCAGCCGGGCCTCGGCGGCCCGGATATCCGGCCTCCGGCGGAGTAACCGGGAGGGAAGCCCCGGAGGAGGCAGCGGAAGGTCCAGAGCACATACCCTGCGGGCCTCCCGCAGACGGAGGTTCCCGGAGGGATAAACCCCGGAAAGGAGCTGAAGTTTTTGAAGACTCTCCTCCAGTGATCGTTGGAGGGCCAGATCCTGAGCCCTCAAGGCCGCCACCCGCGCCTGCTCCTCCATCAGGGCGGAGGCGGAAAGGAGCCCCTCGGCCAGACGTTTCCGGAGCAGCCGCAGACGGGTCTCCGCGGTGCGGATCTCCCGGGAAAGAAGATCCAGCTCACACAGGGTGAATCCGGCCCGGAGATATTCCGAAACCGTCTCCGCCACCAGGCTCTGGGCCAGGGCCAGGCGGGTGTTCTCCGCGGAAAGCATCTCGAAATAGGCGGCCTTTTCACCGGAGGAGAGTTTCCGCCAGAGATCCACCTCGTAGGAGACCTGCGCCTGGGTGCGGAATTCGCCGAAGATAAAGTTAAATTCCGGGGCCTCCACCAGGGTATTGCGGGTGCGTCTTCCGGAAAAAGCGAGGTTGACCTCGGGAAACCTGCGGGCCCGGGCCACCCGCAGACGGGCCGCCAGTTCCGCCAGGCGAAAACGGGCCCGGCGCAGGTCGTGGTTGCGGGCAAGGACCTCTCTCACCACTCCATCCAGTTCCGGGGAACCGAAAAGGGTCCACCATCTTTCCGGAGGGGAGGGAAGGGTGTAGTTTCCCCGATCCTGAGCAAATCTTTTCGGCAGGGACACCTCCGGGACGCCCTCCACCCGGGGACCGCAGGCGGAAAGAGCCAGAAGGAGTACCAGGATAAAGACCGGTCTCATCCCGTAAGTCCCTTAAGCCCGCGCAGGGCGAAGTCCTTTACGTGGCGAAGGAGTTCGTCCTCCGGAGGGGATTCCCCCAGGAAGTTCTGGATCATCGGCCGGGCCAGATGGAAATAGAGGGTCTGGCCCAGGAGGCTGAAGACCGTGAGGCGAACCCTTCGTTCGGGCACCCCCGGGGGCAAACGATCCTGCAGGGATTCCCGGATGGTTTCCAGGAGGGGTCTCAGGCCCCGGGAGAGCATGATCTCCAGGGCCTCGGTGGGCTGGGCCAGTTCCTGGGCCAGGAGACGCCGATGACGCCAGCTCTCCCTTTCGGTAAAGGGGCTCTGGAAGAAGGCCCGGAACAGGGCCTCCACCACCCCTTCCGGCCCGGAAGGGGAGCGATGAAGGTTACGTACAAATTCCTCCCGGATCCTCAGGGCCCGGGGGACCCAGCGCTCCTCTATTACCGCAAGGTAGAGATTCCTCTTGCCGCCGAAGTGATAGTTGACCGCCGCCAGATTACAGCCCGCCCGGGAGGTGATCTCCCTCACCCGGGTCTCGGTATAACCCCGCCGGGCGAAAAGGTCCTCGGCCACCGTAAGCAACCTCTGCCGGAGATCCCTCTCCATGGGTCTAGAGCTACCAAACAATTGTTTGAAACGCAAGTTTGACTTGCGTAAAGGGAATTTGGATGGTAAAAAGCGGCCAAAAACACACGCCCGGTACACGGGTTCTCCGGGGTGTCCGGCCTTCAGGGCCGGATGGGAGGGCCCGGGGCGGAGGAAAAACCCGAAAAAAGGAGGTTCTCATGTCCCACATCACCATGAAACAGCTGCTGGAGGCCGGGGTGCACTTCGGGCATCAGACCCGGCGCTGGAACCCCAAGATGAAACCCTTCATCTTCGGGGAACGCAACGGTATCCACATCATCGATCTGCAGCAGACCCTGAAGTACTTTGAGATCGCCTACGAATTCGTCAAGAACACGGTAGCCGAGGGAGGGAAGGTCCTTTTCGTGGGGACCAAACGTCAGGCGCAGGAGACCATTCGCGAGGAGGCCACCCGTTGCGGTATGTATTATGTGGATCATCGCTGGCTGGGAGGCACCCTCACCAACTTCAAGACCATCCGGCAGAGTGTGGAGAAGCTGCGTCGGATAGAACAATGGATGGAAGACGGCACCATCGAACGTTTCCCCAAGAAAGAACGCCTCAAGCTGGAACGCCTGCGGCAGAAACTGGAGCGTAACCTGGGGGGTATTAAAGACATGGAGTCTCTGCCCCAGGTCCTCTATGTGGTGGACCCGAAGAAGGAGGAGATCGCCGTGCTCGAGGCCCGCAAGCTGGGCATACCGGTGGTGGCCATCACCGACACCAACTGCGATCCGGACCTCATTGACTACATCATTCCCGGAAACGACGATGCCATCCGGGCCATAAAGCTTCTTACCTCGCGCATAGCCGATGCGGTAATGGAGGGGCTGGAGATCTATCGGGAAAAACTGGCTGCCGAAACGGATAAGGAGGCCGCCGAAGCCGAGGAGGAGATCTCCGAGGAGGAAAAGGCGCAGGCCATCATTGAAGAGGTGCTTCAGGAGGAAGAAAAGGAAGCGGCCCTGGAGGAAGAGGCCCAAAAACTCGAGGAAGAGGAATAGAAAGGAGGACGAAGATGGCGGAAATAACCATGGACATGATCAAAGAATTGCGGGCACGCACCGCCGCGGGGTTTATGGATTGCAAAAAGGCCCTGGAAGAGGCCGGTGGGGATATGGAAAAGGCCGTGGATATCCTGCGCAAGAAGGGCCTGGCCATTGCCGCCAAAAGGGCGGCCAAGGCCACCAGCGAGGGGGTGGTGGCGGCCTACATTCATGCCAACCAGAAGATAGGGGTCCTGGTGGAGGTAAACTGCGAGACCGATTTCGTGGCCCGCACCGACGAGTTCAAGGAGTTCGCTCATAATATCGCCATGCAGATCGCGGCCACCAGTCCCCTGGCGGTAAGACGCGAGGACATCCCGCCCGAGGTCCTGGAAAGGGAAAGAAAGCTCTACGAGGAACAGGCCCGGGAGAGCGGGAAACCCGAAAACGTCATCGAAAAGATCGTCCAGGGCAAACTGGAAAAGTTCTTCCAGGAGTCGGTGCTCCTGGAACAGCCCTATATCAAGAACCCGGACCTTACCATCCAGGATCTCCTGAACGAGCTCATCGCCAAGACCGGGGAGAAGATCGTCATCCGGAGATTCGCCCGATTTCAGGTAGGTGAGGAATAGTGGAAGCGCACTATCGCCGGGTCCTGCTCAAGCTATCCGGGGAGGCCCTGGGAGGAGAGGAGGGAAGCGGTCTGGACCCGGATCGACTCCGGGCCCTGGCCCGGGAGCTGGCCGAGGCCCGGGCCCTGGGGGTGGAGCTGGCCCTGGTGGTGGGAGGGGGGAACATCCTGCGCGGAGCCTCGGCCCGGGAAATGGACCGGGTGCGGGCCGATTACATGGGCATGCTGGCCACCCTGATCAATGCCCTGGCCCTGGAGGACGCCCTGCGGCGGGTCGGGGTCCCGGTGCGGGTCCTTTCGGCCCTGCGGGTGGAGGGGGTGGGAGAGCCCTATCACCGGGAGAGGGCCCTGGAACATCTGGCTGCGGGTCGCATCCTGATCCTGGCCTGCGGCACCGGAAACCCCTTTTTCACCACCGACACCGCAGCCACCCTTCGGGCCCTGGAAATCGGGGCCCAGATCCTCTTCAAGGCCACCAAAGTGGATGGGGTCTATGACGACGATCCCCTGCGCAACCCCCGGGCCCGAAAATATGATTATCTTTCCTACGAAGAGGTTCTATCCCGGGGGCTTAAGGTCATGGACGCCACAGCCATCGCCCTGGCCCGGGAACACGGACTTCCGGTAAGGGTCTTCAATATGTTAAAATCCGGTCAGATAAAAAGGGCCCTTCAGGGAGAAAATATCGGTACGCTGGTGGGGGGTGAGAAAGCATGAAAGAACTCTTCGATGACGGACGCCGACGGATGAAAAAGAGCCTGGAGACCTTCCGGGAGGAAATGGCCCGGGTACGCACCGGGCGGGCCTCGGTGAGTCTGCTCGAGGGCATCAAGGTGGACTATTACGGCACCAGGTTGCCCCTTCCCCAGATGGCCACCATCACCGTACAGGAAGGGCGCTATCTCATCATCCAGCCCTGGGATGTCAACGCCATCAAGGCCATCGAAAAGGCCATCCAGGAATCCGATCTGGGCCTCACTCCCACCAGCGACGGCAAGATCATCCGTATTACCGTGCCCCCCCTTACCGAGGAACGCCGTAAGGAACTGGTCAAGCTGGTGCGCAAAATGGCCGAAGAGGCCCGGGTGGCCATCCGCAATATCCGGCGCGAACTCATGGACGACCTCAAGAAGATGAAAAAGGAGGGGGAGATCTCCGAGGACGACTTCCGGCGCTATCAGGATCAGGTCCAGAAACTCACCGATGAATTCATCCAAGAGATCGAAAAGGTTCTGGAAGCCAAAGAAAAAGAAATCCTGACGGTCTAGACCGGTGGAACTTGATCCTGAAAGACTGCCCCGCCATGTGGCCATCATTATGGACGGCAACGGCCGCTGGGCCCGGCGGCGGGGGCTTCCCAGATTCTTCGGGCACCGTGAAGGGGTAAAGACCGCCAAACGCATCATCACCAAGGCCTGCGAGATCCCCATCCCGGTGCTCACCCTCTATGCCTTCTCCCGGGAAAACTGGCAGCGCCCCCGGGAGGAGATCGCCGTGCTCATGGACCTCCTGCGGGACTATCTCCGGAGTGAGCTTCCGGTGATGCTGGAAAAGGGTATCCGTTTCCGGATCATCGGCGAACGGGAGAGATTCCCCCAGGACATCCAGGAAATGATCGCCCGCTGCGAGGAGGAAACCGCCTCGGGGCACCGCATGACCCTGGTGCTGGCCTTAAGTTACGGCTCCCGGGCCGAGATCGTCCGCGCCGCCCGACTCCTGGCTCAGGCGGTGCGGGAGGGTCGGATCTCCCCGGAGGAGATCGACGAGACCCTTTTCTCCGCTTTCCTCTACACCGCGGATCTTCCGGACCCGGACCTCCTCATCCGCACCAGCGGGGAAATGCGGCTTTCCAACTTCCTGCTCTACCAGTGTGCCTACACCGAATTCTATTTTACCCCGGTCCTCTGGCCGGATTTTACCGAGGAGGAATTCCTTAAGGCCCTGGCCGATTATCAGCGCCGGGAAAGGCGTTTCGGAAGGATATGAAAAACCTCGTCCTGCGCGTACTTACCGCCCTGTTCCTGTTGCCTCCCCTGGTTTATCTTATCTGGAGGGGGCCTCTGTGGATGCTTTTCGGGTTGAGTCTCCTCCTGGGAGGGCACGCCTTTCGGGAATGGTGGGAGATGTGTCGGTTCCCCCGGGGCCTATTTTTTATCTCCTGCGGGGCCTATTTCGGGGCCTTCTTCCTGGCCTCAAAGACCCTCCCCGGGGCTCTCTGGTTGCTGGTGGCCCTTCCGAGCTTTTATTTTCTGGTATATTTCCGAAAGGAAGACTTCCTCCGGCACTTCACCCAGGCCTTAAGCGGCCTCTTTTATCTCTTTCTGGGTTTCTGGGCCCTTTTTCTCATCGCCTCCAAAGGCCGGGGAGATCTCCTCTTTCTCCTGGCGGTGGTCATCCTGGAGGACACCGGAGCCTACTTCGGAGGGCGTCTCCTGGGCCGGAATCCTTTCTTCCCGCGTATCAGCCCCAAGAAGACCCGGGAGGGGTTCCTCCTGGGGCTGATAAGCGGAACCCTGGGAGGGCTGGCGGTGAACCGCTGGCTGGGGCTCTATCCCTGGCCCCTGGCCCTTTTCCTGGGCCTGGCCCTTTCCCTGCTTTCTCCGGCAGGGGATTTACTGGAGTCCATGGTTAAACGATCCTGCGGCGTGAAGGATTCGGGAAGGATCCTCCCCGGACACGGAGGGCTTCTGGATCGGGTGGATGCCCTGCTCTTTGTGGCCCCGTTTTTCTACGCCTTTCTGGAGGTGTGGGGTTGAAGACCCTGGTGGTACTGGGCTCCACGGGTTCGGTAGGCCGCCAGACCCTGGAGGTGGTGGAGGCCTTTCCGGAACGTTTTCGTGTTCTGGGGTTAAGCGCAGCCAGCAACTGGGAGCTTTTAGCCGAACAGGCCCGACGATTCCGCCCCCGGGTGGTGGTCATCCAGCAGGAAGATCTCTACCCCCCTCTGCGGGAGGCCCTGCCCCGGGAGATCGAGGTCCGGGTCGGGGACCGGGCCCTGCGGGAACTGGCCGCCCATCCGGAGGCCGAGCTGGTGGTCTCGGCCATTGTGGGGCTGGCCGGTCTGCCCCCCACCCTGGAGGCCCTTTCCGCCGGAAAGACCGTGGCTCTGGCCAACAAGGAGGCCCTGGTTACCGGGGGGGAATTGATCTTGAGGATCCTCAGGGAGAGGAAGGCCCGCATCCTCCCGGTGGATAGCGAACATTCGGCCCTGTTTCAGGTCCTCAAGGGGCACCGGCGGCGGGAGGTACGGCGGCTTATCCTTACCGCCTCCGGGGGGCCCTTCCGGAAGCGCCCGGCGGAAAGCTTCGCCCGAATCACCCCCGAGGAGGCCCTGAAACACCCCCGCTGGCGTATGGGAGCCAAGATCACCGTGGATTCCGCCACCCTTATGAACAAGGGGCTGGAGGTCATCGAGGCCCACTATCTTTTCGGGATCCCTTATTCCCGCATCGAGGTCCTCATCCATCCGGAAAGTATCGTGCATTCCCTGGTGGAGTTCCGGGACGGTTCCCTTCTGGCCCAGCTGGCCCTTCCGGACATGCGCCTCCCCATCGCCTATGCCCTCTCCTATCCGGAAAGACTCCCCCTGCCCTACCCCCGGCTGGACCTGACCCGTTCCGGTCCCCTGACCTTTGAGACCCCGGATCTGGAAAAATTTCCCTGTCTGGCCCTGGCCTACGAGGCCGGAAAAAGCGGAGGATTCTGGCCGGTGGCCCTTAACGCCGCCAACGAGGTGGCGGTGGAGGCCTTCCTCTCCCGGCGACTGGGTTTCCATCTCATCCCGGTCCTCATCCAGGAAACCCTGTCCCGGCTTTCCTCTTCCGGAAAACCGGGTAACCTAGAGGAAATCCTGGCGGCAGACCGCCGGGCACGAGAGCTGGCCTACAGTCTGGTAGAAGAGCTATGCTTACGGTAGCCGCGGCTTTATTCGTACTTTCGCTCCTGATCATCTTTCACGAATGGGGGCATTTTCTGGCGGCCCGGCTGTGCGGGGTACAGGTCCTGCGTTTCTCCGTGGGTTTCGGCCCGCGCCTCCTGGGCAAGACCATAGGGGAAACCGAGTTCTGTCTCTCCGCAATCCCGCTAGGAGGGTACGTCAAACTCCTGGGCGAGGGGGAGGAAGAGATCCCGCCCCATCTGAGGGATAGGGCCTTTTCCGCCAAGCCTCTCGGGCAGAGGGCCTTCATCGTCTTTGCCGGTCCTCTTTTCAACTTTCTTCTGGCCTGGTTCATCTTCACCCTGTTCTTTGCGGTCAAGGGCAAACCCCTTCTCCTTCCCGAGGTGGGCAAGGTGCTGGACAACGGACCGGCCGCGCAGGCCGGTATTAAACCCGGGGACCTGGTGACCGCGGTAAACGGAGTCCCGGTGCGCACCTGGGACGATCTCACCCGGCTGGTAAGGAGCCACGGCTCCCGTCCCCTGGTCCTTCGGATCAAACGAAAGGAAGAGACCCTCACCATCCGTCTTCGGCCCCAGATACGCACGGTGAAAAATCTTTTCGGTGAAGAGGTCCGGGTTCCGGTCATCGGCATCGTGGCCTCCGGACGCTTTGTCACCCAGAAGATTCCCCCTTACCGGGCCTTCACCGAGGGGCTTATCCGCACCCTGGCCCTGATCAAACTCACCCTGGTGGCCATAGTC
>NZ_WFVX01000137.1:0-2240 GCF_015491435.1 Thermosulfurimonas sp. | reverse complement strand
GCGGTGCTTGCGGCCCGGGGGTTTCCGGACTTAAAGACCGCACTTCTCATTCTGGGCTGTATGGTAGGGGCACGGACCGCGGCCATGACCTTCAACCGCCTAGCGGATCTGCCCTATGATGCCGAAAATCCCCGCACCCGGAACCGGCATCTGGTCACCGGCCTGGTGAGCCCGGGAGAAGCCTGGGCGCTTTTCTTTGCGGCCTCGTTTCTTTACTATCTCTGCGCCGCCGGGCTCAACAAGCTGACTCTGAAGCTCTCTCCCATCGCCTACCTGATCATTCTGGCCTATTCCTACACCAAGCGCTTCACCTGGCTCTGCCATATCTTTCTCGGAGCGGCTCTGGCTCTCGCTCCGCTGGGGGGTTATGTGGCGGTTACCGGGGCCTTTCGTGACCCTGGTATCTTCGTTCTGGCCCTAGGGGTGGTTTTCTGGGTGGCGGGGTTCGATATCCTTTACGCCTGCATGGACGAGGCCTTTGATCGTCAGGTGGGGCTTTACTCCATCCCGGCCCGTTTCGGTCGCCGGCGGGCCTTCCGCTTTTCCTCCCTGTGTCATGCCCTGGCCTTCGGACTCTTCGCTCTGGCCGGATACCTTTTCGGGCTCTCCTATATCTATTACGGGGCCCTGGCCCTTACCGGGATCCTCTTCATCGCCCAGAGGGTCACGGTAAACCCAAAGGATCTTTCCGGGCTGGATATGGCCTTTTTCACCTTTAACGGGGCCATAAGCGTGATAATATTTCTGGGAGTAGCACTGGAATATCTAATCGGCTAAGGAGACAGGCCCTATGGAACGGATTCCCTTTACGCCGGAAGGGTTTCAGCGCCTGAAGGAGGAGCTGGAACGCCTCAAGACCGTGGAACGACGGGAGGTGGTTCGGGCCATCGAGGAAGCCCGGGCCCACGGCGATATTTCCGAAAACGCCGAATATGAAGCCGCCAAAGAAAGACAGGCCCATATCGAGGGACGGATTCAGGAACTGACCGATCGTCTGGCCCGGGCGGAGGTTATCGATCCCCCCAAGGAACCCCCGCAAAGGGTCCAATTCGGGGTACGGGTAAGACTTCTCGATCTGGATACCGAGGAGGAGATAGAATATCGCCTGGTAGGGCCCTATGAATCCGAGGTGGAAAAGGGACATATTTCCGTGACCTCTCCCCTGGGCCGATCCCTGATCGGAAAGGAAATCGGCGACGAGATCGAGGTACGCACCCCGGCCGGCACACGTCACTTCGAGATCCTGGAGATCAAGGTTTGATTACCGGAGACACGGAGAAACGGCTTCTGGATTTGCTGCAGGAAGGAATTCCGGTGGAACCCCGGCCCTTTGCCCGGCTGGGAGAAAAATTAGGCCTTACCGAGGACCAGGTTCTGGAATTGCTGCGATCCCTGAAGGAACGAGGCGTCCTGCGGCATCTCGGGGCCAGCCCGGATTCCCGTCGCTTGGGATTTGTAACCACCCTGGCCGCAGCCTCCGTACCCCCGGAAAGGGCCGAGGAGGTGGCTCGCCGGATCGCGGAACATCCCCAGGTAACCCACTGTTACCTCCGCAGACACCGCATGAACATATGGTTCACCCTGGTAGATCGGGATTTTGAGAG
The DNA here is from genome assembly GCF_015491435.1 of Thermosulfurimonas sp. NCBI lineage: Bacteria > Pseudomonadati > Thermodesulfobacteriota > Thermodesulfobacteria > Thermodesulfobacteriales > Thermodesulfobacteriaceae > Thermosulfurimonas > Thermosulfurimonas sp. Next base: position 636 of record NZ_WFVX01000137.1, on the reverse strand, counting down.
CATAGAGAACCTGCTCGCCGCCCTTTCCCGGGAGCTGGGAGTCGAATTCCGTCACTTCCCGGCCCGCAAACTCTTCAAACTGCGAGCCACCTTCAAACTGCAAAGATGAGCCGGCCCGGGGCGTGCCCCCCCGGAACTCCCGCCTTAGGAGGCAAGTTCCCGGAAAGTCTCCCGGGCGGCCTCAATGGTCCTTTCGATTTCCTCCTCGGTGTGGGCCAGGGAGACGAAGGCCGCCTCAAACTGGGAGGGGGCGAGATAGACCCCGCGTTTGACCATGGCCCGCCAGAAGGCCCCGTAGCGGGCGGTGTCCGAGGCCGCGGCCTCGGCAAAATTGGTGACCCGTCCCCCGCGGAAAAAGAGCGTCATCATGGAACCCACCCGGTTTCCGGTGACCTCAAGGCCGGCCTCGCGGGCCGCCTCCGAAAGACCCTCAAAGAGCCTTACCGAAAGTTCCTCAAGCCTCTCATAGGTCCCGGGGCGGGTAAGGATGCGCAGGGTGGTAAGCCCTGCGGCTACCGCCAGGGGATTCCCCGAAAGGGTCCCGGCCTGATAGACCGGCCCTTCGGGAGCGATGTGGTCCATAATCTCGGCCCGTCCCCCGTAGGCCCCCACCGGAAGCTGTCTCTTATACACATC
>NZ_WFVX01000136.1:0-3282 GCF_015491435.1 Thermosulfurimonas sp. | reverse complement strand
GCCCTGGGGATTGGCCACCAGCCTCCGATAGTTCAGCCCCTGCAGGAAACCTCCGTGCGGAGGGACCTCGTCCAGCACCGGAGCCAGATGCAAAATTTCTATCTCCGACGGCAGATCCGGAACCGCCCGGGGATCTATCCTCCCGGCCCGGGACCAGACCCTTTGTATGCGTCCGGAAGGCCCCTCTCGATTCTCGAAAACCGTGGTCTGCCGGGCCGGACAGAGATGCCAGAAGAGTTCCGGAAAGAGACGCTCCAGCTCCTCCCGGGACTCGGCCGCGGAGGTAAGGACATGGGTGGTAAAACCCAGCCGACGCACGGTGAGCCCCGCATAAAGCACCGCTCCGCCGAAACGAAAACCTCCTTCGGGGATCAGATCCCGGGTAAGATACCCCACCAGGAGGTATCGGTTCATTCCTCGAGCACAGCCCCCTTGGCCCCGGAGGAAACCAGTCGGGCGTAACGGGCCAGTACTCCGCTTACCTTTCGGCGTTTGGGGCGAAAGGCCTTCCTCCGGGCCTCAAGCTCCTCTTCCGGAACCAGAAGATCCAGGCGCCGGGCCGGGATATCTATGAGGATCCGATCGCCCTCCCGGACCAGGGCGATGGGCCCACCCTCGGCGGCTTCCGGAGAAACATGCCCGATACAGGCCCCCTGGGTCCCTCCGCTGAACCGGCCGTCGGTTATGAGAGCCACCGAGGAACCGAGTCCCATCCCGATAATGGCCGAGGTGGGGGAAAGCATCTCCCGCATCCCCGGACCTCCCCGGGGACCTTCGTAGCGAATCACCACCACGTCCCCGGGACGAATCTTTCCGGAAAGTATGGCCTTATAAGCCTCCTCCTCGGAATCAAAGACCCGGGCCGGCCCCTCGTGGCGCATCATCTCCGGAATCACCGCACTGGTCTTGACCACCGCTCCCTCCGGAGCCAGAGTCCCCCAGAGGATGGCGATGCCCCCCTCCTCCCGGTAGGCCTTCTCCAGAGGACGGATGACCTCGGGATTGCGGATACGGGCCTCCTTCAGGACCTTGGAGAGCGGCACCCCCAGGCCGGTGAGCACCCCGGTCTCGATGAGATCGGCCCGGGAAAGTTCGGCCATCACCGCGGGGATACCGCCGGCCTCGTCCAGCTCGGGAACACTGTGCGGACCGGCCGGAATCAAACTGGCCAGCACCGGAGTCTTTCGCGAAATCTCGTCAAACACCTGCAGGGGTAAATCCACCCCGGCCTCCCGGGCTATGGCCGGCACATGAAGTACGGTATTGGTGGAACAACCCAGGGCCATATCCACGGCGATGGCATTGCGAAAGGCGGCCTCAGTAGCGATCTTACGGGGAGTAATCCTCTTGCGCAGGAGTTCCATAACCTTGATTCCGGTAAGTTTGGCCAGGCGCAGTCTTTCGGCGCTCACCGCCGGGACGGTGCCGTTTCCCGGCAGAGCCAGCCCCAGGGCCTCGGAGAGACAGTTCATGGAGTTGGCGGTGAACATACCGGCACAGGAGCCGCAGGTGGGGCAGGCGCATCTTTCCAGTTCGGCCAGTTCTTCCTCGTCCATCTCCCCGGCTCGAACCTTCCCTATACCCTCGAATACCGAGATCAGATTCACCTTCTGTCCCCGGAAGGAGCCGGTGAGCATGGGCCCTCCGGAGATAAGAAGGGCCGGGATGTTGAGCCGCAGGGCCGCCATAAGCATCCCGGGGGTGATCTTGTCGCAGCTTGAAACCAGCACCAGGGCATCAAAGGCATGGGCCTGGGCCATGATCTCGATGGAATCGGCAATGATCTCCCGGGAAACCAGGGAATACTTCATTCCCTCGTGGTTCATGGCGATCCCGTCGCAGACCCCGATAACGCCGAACTCCAGAGGCACTCCCCCGGCCATCCGAACCCCGGCTTTCACCGCCTCGGTGATCTGCCGGAGGTGCATGTGTCCGGGGACGACCTCGTTATAGGCGTTGGCTATACCCACCAGGGGCTTTTTGAGTTCTTCGTCCGTAAGCCCCAGGGCCCGAAAGAGCGAACGATGCGGGGCCCGCTCCAGCCCCTTCTTGACCCGATCGCTGCGCATGATAAGACCTCCCTTACCCCAAATTCTTTAACCTTTTATAGCACCCTTGCTTTTTTACAGGAAGCGATTAACTTAAGCAAGCGAATTCGGAAAGGGGGTTTATTATGCGCGAAGCGGTAGAAGCAGCCCTGGCCAAGGTAAGGCCCATGCTCCAGGCCGACGGCGGAGACGTGGAGTTGGTGGAGATCACCGAGGAGGGGGTGGTCAAGGTCCGGCTGCGCGGAGCCTGCGGAACCTGTCCCATGAGCCAGATGACCCTGAAGATGGGCATTGAACGCTATCTCAAAAAGGAGGTTCCGGAAGTCAAGGCCGTGGAAGCGGTAATGTAAGCAAGGAGGGGGTTATGGCCCGCGTAACCATAGAAGACTGCCTGGAGAAGGTTCCCAATCGTTTCAAGCTCATTCATCTTACCGTGGAACGGGTGCGCCAGCTTCGAAAGGGGGCCAAGCCCCTGGTGGAATGCGACAACAAAGAAATCGTCACCGCTCTGCGGGAGATCGCCGCAGGCAAGGTAACCTTTGAAAACATCAAGGAACTGGCCAAGGAGGCCGAGGAGTTTTCCATCTCCGATCTTCTTGAGGGCAAGGCCCCCGGTGAGGAGTCGTGAGATCCAAGGATTATTATGCCATTCTGGGGGTTCCCCGCAACGCTACCCAGGAGGAGATCAAGAGGGCCTACCGCCGGCTGGCCCTGAAGTATCATCCTGATCGCAATCCCGGCGATCGGGAAGCCGAGGAGAAGTTCAAGGAGATCTCCGAGGCCTACGAGGTCCTTTCGGATCCGGAAAAAAGGGCCATCTACGACGCCCAGGGACACGCCGGTCTGCACCAGACCGGTTTCCGGGGTTTCGAGGATGTAGAAGACATCTTCTCCGCCTTTTCCAATCTCTTTGAGGAGTTTTTCGGTTTCGGTTTTCGAGAAAGAACCGGGCGCAAACCCCGCCCCGGAGCCGATCTTTCCTATGAGCTCTCTCTCACTCTGGAAGAGGTCTATCACGGAAAGGAAGCCGAAATCACCCTGGAGAAATACGAACGGTGCGAGGAATGCGGGGGCTCGGGACTGGCCCGGGGGGCCCAAACCCGTTATTGCCCGGTCTGTAAAGGCCGGGGGCATATCGTCCATTCCGAAGGGTTCTTTCGCATAAGCACCACCTGCCCCCACTGTCAGGGCATGGGCACCTATATCTCGGATCCCTGTCCGCGCTGTCGGGGGG
>NZ_WFVX01000135.1:0-6613 GCF_015491435.1 Thermosulfurimonas sp. | reverse complement strand
GTATAGGTGCGGATAAGGTTAAGATTGGGATCGTAGATCCTTAAGGCCCCGGGTTCAAGGTAGAAGACCAGATGGATCTTTTCCTGACGGAGCCCGGCCGGGGAGAGAGAACCCAGGGTCCTCCGGGGTTCATAGAGGAGACGGGAGCGGGTGAGCAGGCTTTCCAGTTCCGGAAGATAGGTATCGGCCAGGTTCGGGGAGGCAGAGAGGACCAGGATCTTCAGGTCTCCGTAGCGGATGGCCGGAGTGGGGACAGGAAAATTTTCCTGCCGTGAGAGAAGCCGGGCTGTGGCGAAGTTCTCCTCCACCTGGATCACCTCGGCCAGAGCCACCGGTTTTTTGAGATAACCCAGGACCTTTTTGGTCTGCGGATGGATAACGGGCTGCCCTTTGCGATAGATGGTGAAGAGATCCCCCAGCCTTACCCCCTGGGCGCGCCCCTTATCCAGGATGATCTGATTGCCGTTAAGGCCGATGACTAGGGCTGTAAGGGGACGGAGATCCTGTTTGAGGTCCGAGGGTAGGAGCGCTCGGGCCGGTGCCGCTACCAGTACGAAGAAAAGCCCCCAAAGAAGCATTTTTTTCATAGACTCTCTCCCTTGTAAAGGCGCAGGATTCCGTTAGCCTATTTCTAACATGAAGGGAGCCGGAGAGCAAACCAAAAAGTCTGTTCTACTGGAGGCCGCCCTTAAGGTATCCCCTGAAGATCTGGAGAGGGATCTGCCTCTTCTGGCGGAGGAATGGGGAGGTTTCGGTTTTGTGGAAGAGGGCGGGGAAGTACGGGCGATCTTTTATCTTTCTCCGGGAGACCGGGAGCGGTTTCGGGAGGACTGTCGCAGGTATGGCTGGGAGGAGATTTCCTTCCGGGAGATACCGGAGGAAGACTGGTCACGCACCTGGCGGGAGAGCTTCAAGCCCCTCAGGGTTTCCTCCCGGATATGGGTGTGTCCTCCCTGGGAGCGGGTGGAGACGGACCCGGGGGAGGTGGAGATAATCATTGATCCGGGACAGGCCTTCGGTACCGGTCATCATCCCACCACCGCCCTGATGCTTGAGGCCCTGGATCGTCTCTTTCGGGAGGAAACTCCGGGCAGGGTTCTGGATCTGGGCTGCGGAACGGGCATTCTGGCCATAGCCGCGGCCAAACTGGGGGCGGAACGCGTGGTGGCCCTGGATATAGACCCCCGGGCCTGCCAGGCGGCCCGGGAAAATATTCAACGTAACGGGGTAAAGGTGGAAGTGGTTTCGGGCCGAATAGAGGAGATACAGGCGGATTTTGAGCTGATTCTGGCCAATATTTCGGCCTGGGAATTGCGAGCCCTGGCTCCGGTGCTCAAGGAAAGACTGTGTCCCGGGGGCCGGCTGTTTCTTTCGGGTTTTCTGGCGAAAGAAATTGCGGAAATGCTGGAGGCTTACAGGGATTTGGGCCTTATTTCCCGACAGGTGCGAGATGAATGGGGATTTTTGGCTTTCAGAAAATAGGGGGTCCGGTATTAAACTTGGGGAAAAAGCAATAAAAAATCAGGAGGTGGATTATGCCCAAGGTACTTATTGTAGCCTGCGGCTCTTATGCCGAAACGTCTCATTCCTGCGTGGCGGATTGGAAGTGTCTGTTTTCCGCCGCGGAGAAGAAGGGCCCCTTTGCGGCCTATGAAGACGAGGTGAAGGTGGTGGGTTTTTTGCGCTGTCGATGCCCGGGGCGTTCCCTGGTGCCTAACATTGCCATGGCCAAGGAGAAAACCGGTTTCGAGGTGGTGCACCTTACCAATTGCCTGGCCAAGGCCAAACCGGCCTGTAAGAATCACGATCTGGACGAACTGGTGAAGATGATCCAGGAAAAGACCGGAGCCAGGGTGGTACTGGGCACGCACGATCTGGGGTAGCGGATGTTTACCGGGCTGGTGGAGGGTCTGGGAACAGTGCGGATGTCTAGGAGCCGGGGAGGGGGGGTGCGTCTGGGTATCGAGCCCCCCTTCCCGGCCGAGGAGTTAGGTTTGGGGGAGAGTGTGGCGGTAAACGGGGCCTGTCTCACAGTGGTGGAGGTGAGGCCTCCGATCTTTGAGGCAGATGTGTCTCCGGAAACCCTGAAACGCACCACCCTGGGAAGGCTCCGACCCGGGGATCGGGTGAACATCGAACGGGCTCTGCGGTGGGGGGATCGCCTGGGAGGACACCTGGTGAGCGGGCATGTGGATGGGGTGGGAGAGGTGCTTTCCCGAACGGAAAGGACGGAATTTTTCTTTTTTCGCATCCGGGCCCCGGAAAACGTGGCTATCTATCTGGTGGAAAAGGGTTCCGTGGCGGTGGATGGGGTCAGTCTGACCGTAAACCGGGTGGAGGGGTTAAATTTTGAAGTAGCGGTGATTCCTCACACCGCCGAGATTACCACTCTGGGCTTCAGGAAACCCGGGGATCCGGTGAACCTGGAGGTGGATTTGCTGGCCAAATACGTGGAAAAGCTCCTGAAACCCTATCAAAAGGGGTTGAGCGAGGAATTTCTACGGCAGAAGGGTTTTTTCTGAGGTGTCCCGCGCAAGGATGAAGAAGGCCCTGGAGGCCATTCTTCTGGCTGCCGGTGGCCCGGTTCGACCGGGGGAATTAAAGGAGGTCTGGCCCGGGGTGGAGGAAGAAGATCTTAGGGATATGTTTCAGGAACTGGCGGAGGAGTATAAGGATCGGGGGATCCGGATAAGGGAAGTGGCCGGGGGATGGCGTATGGAAACAGCCCCGGAGGTAGCGGAGGAGGTGCGGTCGTATCTGCGACCGCGGCCGCGGCGTCTCTCCGCGGCGGCTCTCGAGACCCTGGCCATTATTGCCTACCACCAGCCTATTACCCGGGCGGAGATCGAGGCTCGCCGGGGAGTGGATTCCTCCGGTCCGTTGCGCTTTCTCTTAGAAGCCGGGTTCATTCGGGTGGTGGGGCGCAAACAGATTCCCGGGCGTCCGCTACTTTACGGAACCACGGAATATTTTCTGGAATTTTTCGGCCTGAGGAGCCTTCAGGATTTGCCACCCTTGGAAGAAATTCGCAAACTGGCGGGCAAGGCATGATTCGGCAGGAGGTACAGGAAGAGGCAGAGCTTATCGTTCATGAGGGGGGAGAGATTCCGGAGGTGGCCTTCTGGAACGCCTGGTTCTATCTTACGGAGAAACCCCCGCAGGGACTGGGCCTGGTCCTGGAAAAGGAGGAGGAACTTCTTCTGCGGCAGGCGGTGATCCGGCGATATCTTCTTATCATTCAGAGGGATCTTACCCCGGAATATATCGGAAAATCGTTTTATCGGGGGCCGGTGCGGGCCCGGGTGAACTGGCAGCGTCTGTGCAAGTTTTTGAAGAAACATGCCCTGTCTCCGGACGGGTATCGGGAAAAGATCAGGGGCCTGGTGAGGGATTTTCTGGCCCGTCTTTCTCCGGATCATCCCTTGCGGGAGCCGGCCTTACATCTGGAAAAGGAACTGGAGGGGGAGGTATGAGCAGAGCGGTATTGCTTTACGTTACCGCCGGAAGTGTCCGGGAGGCCGAGGATCTGGCCCGGGGTCTTCTCGAAAAGAGGCTTTGTGCCTGTGTGAATATCTTTCCCGGGATGCGTTCGTTTTACTGGTGGGAGGGGCGAATAGAGTCGGCGGAGGAGGCGGTTCTGATAGTAAAGACCACCCCGGAAAAGGCCCGGGCCGCCCGGGAGGAGATCGTGAAAAGACATTCCTATTCCTGTCCCTGTGTGCTGGAGCTTCCGGTGGCCGGAGGGCATGAACCCTTTCTGGAGTGGATCGAAAGGGAGACCACTAGACCCGAATGAAGGTGCCCTTCTGAGCCGCACTGAGAGCCCGCTCCAGCACCAGGGGAAGACTGTCCGCTCCCAGGATGTTGGTTCCTCCCACCAGATAACGGATGGATAGACGATGGGGACCTATTCGACAGGGGAAGCTCTTTCCCTTCAGACGTTCGATTAGTTCCTGGATTTCCTGAATGGCCCGTCCCACGCAGATGATGGCGAAGGTCTTTTCTTGAGGACGGGTAAAGAAATCCTTGGGAGAGAAGAGCCCTCGCAGGAAATGGGCACAGGCCCGGAGAATACTGTGGATAAAGGGTTGGAACTGTTTATCTCCGGGGAGAAGGACATAAAAGGTCAAAAGTAGATAGTCCTCACTGTAAATATATTTTTTGATTACGTGGTCGAAAATACGTTGCAACCCTCTGAGGTTCCAGAAGTTGGTTAATGGATCTTTTAGTAACTCTTCACGTAGAAAGGATATTTCTTGCTCCAGAGATCTAAGCTTTTTGTGTAGTTCATAAATAGTTAATACTTCTTCTCGCTTGAGGGTAAGAGTAAACGTTCCCGCGGCTTCCTTTTTGGACATGGTCAAAAGGCGATTTAAGAATCGACTGGCTTCTTCCAGGATTTGAACTAATTCTGGTTCTCTATCGCCGATTTTTCCCTGTCTTCTGGTAAATTCTTGGGAATATAATGATGGATAGGGTACTTTACCTTCCTTATGAATGGAGAGAAAAGCTTCCCAGGCCGTGGCAAGAGCTTGTCTTTCCTGCTTGAGGAGTTTTTCAAATATTTCAGCGTTCAAATCGGAAACCTTCCTCCTTAAAGTACGAAAGTATTTTAACTTTAGGTGTGTTTTCGAGTCAATAGTTTGGGGAGCATAGAAAGATCTTTAAGCAGACCTTGACCCGGAGGCCCAGGCTGTTATAAAGTCAAATTTAATGGAAATCAGAAGAAGGAGGCCGGATGATGGAGAGGATTTCTAAAAGATTTCCTATTTTAGCGGTAGTGCTTTTGTTTTGGATGGCTTCTTGTGTTTCCTCCGGGGTTCAGACCACGGTAGAGACCACCGGTCCTACGGTGCAGGAGGCCCTTACCTACCATGGTCCCAAGGCCCGGATCGCGGTGGCCAGTTTTAAGTGCAAGGCTGCCAAGTGCAGCGGTGCCATCGGCGATGGATTGTCGGACATGCTGGCTACGGCCCTTTTCCGTACCGGGCGTTTCATCGTCCTGGAACGAGGGGAGGGCCTTAAGGCCATTCAGGAGGAACTGAATCTGGGACAGTCCGGTTATGTCCGGAAGGGGGCTGCTCCCAAGATGGGCCTTATGGAGGGGGCAGACATCCTGGTCATCGGAGCCATCACTGCCTTTGAACCCAATGCCTCGGGTATCGGGGGAGGAGGTATCGTTATTCCTTACAAGATCCCCCTTATCGGTGGGGCCCGGCTTTCTAAAAAGGAGGCCTATATTGCTGCGGACATCCGGCTGGTGGATGTCCGTACCGGCCGAATCATAAACGCCACCACGGTGGAGGGTAAAGCTTCTTCTTGGAAGGTGGGAGGAGGAATGGGAACCATTCTGGGATCCGTAGCCCTGGGCGGAGCGCTTGGAGCCTACAAAAACACCCCCATGGAGAAGGCCATCCGGGTGATGCTTTACAACGCCGTGAATGCCATTGCGAAGATGGTCCCGGAAAACTATTATCGCTGGGGGGCGGATACCCAGGGGTCTGCGGCCCCCGGGCCTCAGCCGGTGGCCTCCGCCGGGGCCTCGCAGCCCGCGCCGGCAGCCGGCGGGCTTGTGAGGCCCTCGGCCCGCTTCAGCCCTGGAAACCGGGTGGTCTGGGAGGAGGATTTCTCCTCCTGCCAGGAGGTCCCCACCACGGTAAAAATCCTCCGGGGGTCGGTGGAGTGTGTCAAGTTTCAGGGCAAGACCTGGTTGGCTACGGTTAAGGGAGAGGTACATTTTTCCAAAAGACTTTCCGGTTTCAGTTTCGCCAAGGACTGGGCCCTGGAGTATGCCTTTTATTACGGGGCCTATATGCCCTGGGGGAAGGCCGCGGTGCGCTTGGGCCGGGCCAATTCCCCCTTTTTCCTAGATCTGGAGAAGGGCTCAGTAAAGGGGGATACCATTTTCAAGTGGATGGAAAGACCCATTCCCCTTGATCAGGACATCGTGGGGCGGGTACATCGGGTGGCCCTTCAGAAGAAAGGAGATACCCTTCGGGTCTTTTTTGATGGCCGGAGACTTTTTTCTGGAAGAGTTGATCAGTTGGCCCTTTCCCGTTTGCCCTCGGTGTTGTATTTTATGGTGGGTTCCGGGTATGCGGATATTGAGACCGGAAAGTATGTTCTTATCACGGACATTCGACTTACCACCTACTGAGGGATGCTGAGCGAAGAGAAGATAAAAGGGCTTTTACCCCGGAAGCGGGTTGAGGCCTTTTTCGAGGCTTTTTACTTCGGGGAGGAGCCGGCCTATGATCTGGAGCTCGGGCTGGGGCATTTCGATCCGGAGCAACGCCTGGTGCGCCTCGAGCTGCGGCTCAAGGCCCGTCCGGGGAAATGCCTGGCCTGTAATCTCACCTGGGGACTCCCCGAGGTCTTCAAGCGCCATCCGGCCCTGGATCTTCAGGGGGTGGTGGGCCGCCTGGAAGGCCTTCTTCCGGATGGATGGAAGGTAAAGGACTGGACCCTGGGAACCACCGAGGAGATAGACGAGGAACTGCATGTGATTCCCTTAATCGTTCGTCTGGGTTAGAGAGGCCTCTTTCCCCGCGGCCAGAAGACGAAAGGTTTTTCCCAGGGGCAGACCTAGGGTGAAAGGGGTGTGCCCCAGGGG
>NZ_WFVX01000134.1:0-13641 GCF_015491435.1 Thermosulfurimonas sp. | reverse complement strand
TGGCTCTTTCCGCGGGTCTTCCGGTGCTTGAGCCGGAAAGGCTTAAAGACCCCCAATTTCTTTCCGCGCTCAAGGCCTTCTTCCCGGACCTTATCGTGGTTGCGGCCTACGGGAAGATCCTCCCCCGCGAGGTGCTTGAGCTTCCGCGTCTCGGGTGCTGGAACATCCACGCCTCTCTTCTTCCGGCCTATCGCGGGGCCGATCCCATCCGCTGGGCCATCTTAAGGGGCGAACGCCGCACCGGGATCACCATCATGCAGATGGACGAGGGGCTGGATACCGGGCCCATCCTCCTTCAGAAGGAGACCGAGATAGGCGAGGAGGAAACCGGGGGAGAGCTTTACGCCCGGCTTTCCGTGCTCGGGGCCGAGGCCCTGCTTGAGACCCTTTCGCTTCACAAAGAGGGCCGCCTTAGACCCCGGCCGCAACCCGAGGAGGGGGCAAGCTACGCCCCTCCCCTAAAAAAAGAGGACGCGCGGCTTGATTTCTCCCATTCCGCAGGGGAACTTTCTTTACGCATCCGGGCCTTTGATCCCCGCCCCGGGGCTTTTACCTTTTTAGAGGGAAAGGTCTTTAAACTCTTTCGTCCCGGAGTGCTCTCCGAAAACCCCTCGGATCCTCCGGGGACCATTCTTGAAGTGAGGGAGGGGCGGCTTTTCGTCGCCTGCGGCCAGGGGGTGCTTTCCGTCTCCGAGGTCCAGCTGGAAGGAAAACGCCGGATTCCGGTGGCCGAGTTTCTCAAGGGGCACCGCCTTTTACCCGGTACCCGTCTCGGTATCTAAGCCAGTTCTCTTCCGGTGGTGGTCATGGAGAGACTGCAATGAAGGATGCCCTTTAGGGATTTGATCCGATCCGCCAGGTCCCGCACCGCTCCTACCTCGCCCTTTACGATAATGACCTCCAGACAGTGATCGTGATCCAGATGGATGTGCTGAGTGGATATGATTCGAGCATAATGATCGTGCTGAATATCAATGAGACGATCGGTCAATTCTCGTTTGTGATGGTTATAGACATAACTGATGGTTCCCACCACTTCGCTCTGACTGTGTCGCCACTCTTCTTCAACTAGTTTCTCGCGGATAAGATCACGTATGGCTTCGGAGCGATTCTGATAGTGTTTACGAGAAATGTATTCATCGAACTTTTTCAATAAAGAAGCCGGTATGGATACACCGAATCTTACCAGATCACTCATTGAGTTTCCCTCCATGAAAGTCTTTCCTTGACTTTTAAAATAACCTTAGCTTAGAATAAGCTCAATGGGTGTGTACTTTTCCTTCTGGAAGGGGGAGCACTATTTTGCCCTGGAGATCGAAACCGTGGAGGGAGTTTCCAGAGCCGAGCGCATCCTTCCGGCTCGTTGGGGGCCGGGGTGGCTGGTGGGTTTTTCCTTTTTCCGGGGGCAGACGGTTCCGGTGGTGGATCTGGAAAGATACCTGGGGGGAACCTCTCCCGGCGAGGTGCGCTACCTGGTGGTCAGCACCGGAGAGGATCCGGTGGGGCTGGGGGCTTCGCGTTTGGGGGCCCGTTACGAGGTGGAAGATCCGGTTGAACCGGTTGAAGACATGCCTCCGGGCATAAAAGGGCAGCTCCTTCTCGGGGGCCGTACGGCCCTGCTGGTGGATCCTCACCTTATTTTAAAAGGAGGCTAGGGTATGAGATGGGGCTTCAGGGCGAGATTTATTCTGGGGGCCGTTCTGGCTTTTCTGGTGGTTCAGGGGGTCCTCTTCTATCACCATATTCAGACCCAGAAATTTCTCCGAAGGAACCTGCACGAGAGTTTTACCAGCCAGTTCCACACCTTAAGGGCCCGTCTGCAGGACTTTTTTGAACAGGCGGCCCTGGAGGTGAAGAGCTGGAGCGGTACGGAGGTGATAAAGACCTCCGTGCTCATCGGCGGGGGGCAGGCCGGGGCCAATGATTACCTTCGTAATCTGCTTTCCGTGTATCGAATCTATCACGATATCTGGGTTCTTGATTCCGGAAGGAAGGTCATTGCCGCGGGGAGGCCCGAAAGTCTCGGTCATACCCTTCAGGTGGTTCTGCCGGGAAAGCCGGGAGTCTTTGTCCTGGAAAAGTTGAAGTTCAAGGGGGCGGAGTATCTGGGAATCGGTTCGCTGGTGCAGGGCGGGGGAGGAGAAAAGGGATGGCTTCTGGCCCTTATTCCGGTGCATACGCTGGGAACGGAAATAAAAAATATGCTTATCCTTCCCGGGGCGCAGGCCTTCCTTCAGGGAGAGAAGGGGTTGATCTGGAGCTCCATACCCTTTCCCGGAATTTCCAGGCTGGGGGCGAGCATCACCCGGGTTCGCCTGGGGGACAGGGTCTATTTTGCTTCGGTTCGTCCCCTTCCGGTGCTGGGGAAACGATGGGCTCTGGGCCTGGCGGTGCCCGAGGAAAGCCTGGCTCTCTTTTTGAAGTTTAATCAGCGCCTCTTTATGGCCCTGGTGGGAATAGGAGGAATCCTGGTCGTTCTTCTATTTCTCCTTCTGGAAAGGAATGTAACCCGGCCCCTGCTGGGGCAGTTGCGCAATCTTCAGGAGATCGTGGGAAGTTTCGATCTCGAAAGACGTATGCCTCCCCGGGGGGTGCCCGAGGTGGCGGATATGGCCATGACCATCAACCAGTTCTTGGAAAAATTGGCCGAGACGGTGCGCGAGATTTCCACCGCCGAAAGCACCCTGCGTGAACACGCCCGGGAGCTGGCCAACAGTGCCCGGGAGATCGTCAAGCGGGCCGAGACTAATGCCCGGGAGAGCGAGGGGGTTTTCCGGCTCATCGAGGGGCTGGAAGGGCTGGCCCGCGAAATAGAGGAAGAGGCCGGGAAGAGTGCCCGGGCGGTGAGTCAGGCCCAGGATACGGTAAACGAATTGTCGCGGATAGCGGAAAGGATTTCCGCCCTTTCCTCGGAAAACCATGAGAAGGGAGGCGTGGCCCTGGACCAGGTTCAGGACATGGTTTTGATGAGCGAGGAGGTGCGGGAGAAGGCCGAGACCCAGAGTCGGGTCTCCGCGGAAACGGCCCGTGTCCTGGCCGAGGCCGCGGAGGGGATGCGTAAGGCTATGGCCCGAAGCGACGAGGCGGCCAGGCGTGCGGCTCAGGCCCTGTCCCAGGTTCGCACCGGTCAGGAGGCCCTCGGCGAGTCCCTCCAGACCATGCGGACCGTGGTGGAAAGCGTAACCCACATGTCCGAAATCATCGATCTTATTCGAGACATCGCGGATCAGACCAATCTTCTGGCCTTGAATGCCTCCATCGAGGCGGCCCGGGCCGGCGAGGCTGGGCGTGGATTTGCGGTGGTGGCGGAGGAGATCCGGCGGCTTTCCGAGCGCATTGCCGAAAGTTCCGAGGAGATAGCCTCCCTGATCGAACAGAATGTGGAGCAGGCCCGGAAGGGTGAGGAGATAGCCGAAAAGGGAGCCCGGGCCCTGGAAGGTATCCTGGAGGCCACCGAGGTCAATCACCGGGAGGTGCAGGAGGTGGCGACCATTACCCGGGCCCAGGCCGAGGAGGTAAGTAAGGCCGCCCAGGCTATGGAGGAGCTGGAAAAGGCCGCCCGCGAAATCTTCGAATCCTCACAAAAACAGGAAGATCTGGGACACCAGGCGGCCCGTTCCATGTTCGAATTGCGTAAGGTGAGCCGGGAGATCCTGGAGGTTACCGGAACCATCACCGAGGTGGCCGATCGCCTGAGCGAGGTCTTCGGCACCATCGTGGAACATGCCAACCTTATCAGCCGGGACACCAATACCCAGCGAGAGGAAACTGCCGAGGCCCGTCGCCGCATGCAGACCGTGGTGCAGGGGGCTTCGAAGAACGCCGAGGCCGCTACGGAAATCCAGGTGGACGTGGAGGAACTCCTGGAGGTGGCGGAGAGACTTCACGAAGCCGTGAGTTACTTCCGGGTGGGATCGTCCCTGTGAGATCCGGGAAGACCTTGCTCCTGGCCCTGGTGGGTATCCTGAGTCTGTGGGTTTCCCCCCTGCGGGCGGAAACTCTGGTCTTCGGGGTGCTGGTCTCCTCGGAGGTGCGGGACACCTTTTTGCGTTTCAGGCCCCTGGCCCTTTTTCTGGAACAGGACTTGGGAAGAAAGGTCCGGTTGCAACCCCTTCCCTGGCCCAAATTTGAACAGGCCTTCCGGCAGGGGCGCTTTCATCTGGCCCTGGCTTCCCCGGGTTGTTTTCTGCTCCGGGCCCCCTATCGAGGGGTGTTATGGATGGAAGATCCCCGCACCCCGGTGATCATCTTTCGCCGGGGCACTCTCCGATCCAATTTCTCCGGGGGCAAAGCCGCGGTGTGGCCCTATTCTTACGAGGGCTACCTGGCCCAGGCCGCCTATCTTTCCTCCCGTCTGGGGGCTTTCCCCCCTAAAGGAGTCCGTTTCCTGGGGGCGGAACCCCTGGTGGTCTTTGCGGTCTTAAATGGGAAGGAGAAACTGGGGATGGTTTCCCTGCGGGCCGCTCGTCCCTATGCCTCCAAGCTGAAGATCATTCGTCTGGAAGGAAAGGTGCGCTGGGTGGTCTTTTTTCACCGCCGGCTTTCTCCCTCTCTGGCCTCCCGAATCAAATCGGTATTGTTGAGTTATCGTTCCCGGGAATTCTTTTTTGCTCCTCTGGCTTCCCCTCCGGACTTAAGTTCCTTCCGAGGGTTCGTCCCTTAGAGGAGATACCCTGACCTTGAGCCCCTTCTGGGCCACCACCTTTACCGGGGAGCCTGCAGGGATGGGCTCATCAGCCACGGCCTGCCAGATCTCACCTTCCAGAAAGATCTGTCCCCCGGATGGCCCCACTTCGGTTAGGCAGCGTCCCTCCTTACCCAGCAGACCTTCCCGTCCGGAAAAGGGTTTGCGTCTCAGGGCCCGGGCTGCCAGCCAGGTTATGGTCAGAAAGAAAAGGCTTATAGCCGAGGTCACGGGTATCAGGAAACCGTAGGGCAGTCGAAGTCCCTGGGGATTTTTTCCGAAGAGCATGAGCGAGCCCAGAAAAAGGGAGATGGTGGCCGCCAGGGTCAAGAGACCGTAACTGGTTACCTTGATCTCCAGGAAATAGAGCACCGCGGCCAGGAAGATGAGCAGAAGGCCGGCATAGTTCACCGGAAGGATCTGCAGGGCGAAGAGGGCCAGCACCAGGCAGATGGCCCCCAGCACCCCCGGGAATACCGCTCCCGGGTGGGAGAGCTCGAAATAGAGACCGGCCAGCCCCAGCATAAGGAGGAAATAGGCTATCTGGGGGTGGGCCAGGAGACGCAGGATGCGGCTTTTGAGTCCTTCTCGATAGACCACCACGGAGATGTTTCGGGTCCGGAGAACCACCACCCGGTTTTCCATTTTTACCCGGCGTCCGTTGAGTTTGCGCAGAAGTTCGTTCAGGTTGTCGGCCAGGAGATCCACCACCCGTTGACGCAGGGCCTCTTCGGCGGTGAGGGTCTGGCTTTCACGCACCGCGGCCTCGGCAAATTTTTCGTTACGTCCGCGCAGGTGGGCCAGGCTTTTGGCCCAGGCCACCAGATCGTTTTCGATCTTTTGAAGGGTTTTGGGGTCCGGTTTCCCCCCGATGAGGGTTATGGGGTGGGCCGCTCCCAGATGGGTCCCCGGGGCCATGGCCGCTACATGGGAAGCAAGCACCAGGAAGGTCCCGGCCGAGGCAGCCCGGGCTCCCGGAGGAGCCACATAGACTATTATCGGCACCGGAGAGGCCAGCATGGCCTTTACGATCTTTCGGGTGGATTCCACCAGCCCTCCGGGGGTATCGATCTCCCAGATTACGGCCTGAAAACCCTGTCTGCGGGCTTCCCGCAGGCTGTTTATCAACATGGCCGCCGAGGCCGGGGTGATGGCATCATCAAGCTGGACCAGCAGAACCGGGCCCGCGGCCTGCCCCCGAACCGGGTGTATCCAGAAGACCCCGAGCCCCAGAATCACCAACAGGATCTTCCAGAACCTTTGCTTCACCTGAAAGCTCATGCCATACCGTCCAGGGTCTTTTTAAAGAGTTGCAGGTCCTCCCAGGCCAGGCGTTTGGCCGCAGGGTTGCGCAGGAGATAGGCGGGATGATAGGTGAGTATCACCGGGATCCCCTCCAGATAATGAACCCGCCCCCTCAAACGGGAGAGAGGCTCTTCGGTAAGGAGCAGGCTTCTGGCCGCTACCGAGCCCAGCCCCAGAATTATGCGGGGTTTTACCAGCTTTATCTGCCGGGCCAGATAGGGACGACAGGCCTCGATTTCTTCCTTTTCCGGCGTGCGGTTCCCCGGAGGACGACATTTAACCACGTTGGTGATGTAAACCTCCCTTCGCGAAAGACCGATGGCCGAAAGCATCCGCGTGAGAAGCTCCCCGGCCCGTCCCACGAAGGGGCGCCCTTCCAGGTCTTCCTCTCGCCCCGGGGCCTCCCCCACCAGGAGGATGGAACAGGGATGAGGCCCCTCTCCGGGGACGGCCTGGGTCCGGGTGCGATGGAGAGCACACCGATGACACCTCTGGATTTCGCGGATCAGGTCCTCCATGGTCCCCGGGATCCCGGGATCCAGGTCCAGAAAATTACGGATTTCCGGATAGGAAGGCACACTTTCTACTCCCAGAAGATTTAAATATTCTAAATAAGAACGCAGGAGCCTTAGGGCGTCTCTCATCGTTACAATTTAGCGTCCGGGGGGAGGGATTGTAAAGAAGGGGCTTTTGAGGTAGAAACCGCAGATACCGAACAAACCATCGAGAGGAGGACGGTCCATGGCGCAGAGGATTACGCTTAATCCCGATGGAAGCTTGAATGTCCCCGACGAGCCCATCATTCCCTATATTGAGGGGGACGGAATCGGGGTGGATATCACCCCGGTGATGAAGCGGGTGCTGGATGCCGCGGTGGAGAAGGCCTACGGAGGGCGTCGTCGCATCCACTGGAAGGAGATCCTGGCCGGGGAGAAGGCCAGGGAGGCCACCGGGTCCTATCTTCCGGAGGAGACCCTTCAGGCCATAAAGGAACACGTGGTGGCCATCAAGGGGCCGCTTACCACCCCGGTGGGCGGGGGCATTCGCAGTCTCAATGTGACCATTCGCCAGGCCCTGGATCTTTACGCCTGTGTGCGGCCGGTGCGCTGGGTGCCCGGCACCCCCAGCCCGGTAAAACACCCGGAAAAGGTGGACATGGTGGTCTTCCGGGAGAACACCGAGGATGTTTATGCCGGGATCGAGTGGGAGTCCGGCTCGCCGGAGGCCCGGCGGCTCATCGAATTCATCCGGGAAGAATTCGGGAAGGAGATCCGTCCGGACTCCGGCATCGGCATCAAGCCCATAAGCCCCTTCGGGACCAAACGCCTGGTGCGCAAGGCCATTCAGTACGCCCTTGCCCGGGGCAAACCCAGTGTTACCCTGGTCCACAAGGGGAACATCATGAAGTTCACCGAGGGGGCCTTCTGCAGGTGGGGCTATGAGCTGGCCCGGGAGGAGTTTCCGGAGGTCACGGTGCCCGAGGCCGAGGTGGCCGAGCGTTATCCCCAGGGCGTCCCTCAGGGGGTGGTGGTGATCAAGGATCGTATCGCTGACGCCATGTTCCAGTGGGCCCTTCTTCGCCCCGCGGATTACAGTGTGCTGGCCATGCCCAACCTCAACGGGGACTATATCTCCGACGCCCTGGCGGCCCAGGTAGGAGGGCTGGGTATGGCTCCGGGAGGCAACATCGGCGATGGTTACGCCGTGTTTGAGGCCACCCACGGTTCGGCCCCCAAGTACGCCGGTCAGGACAAGGTCAATCCCAGTTCTCTCATCCTCTCCGGGATGATGATGCTCGAGTACCTGGGCTGGGAGGAAGCGGCCCGGCTGGTCTGGGAGGGGATCACCCGCACCGTGCAACAGAAGGTGGTGACCTACGATCTCGCACGGCAGATCGAGGGGGCCCGGGAGGTGAAGTGTTCGGAATTCGGGGAGGCGGTAATCGAAAACATCCGCGGCCTTTAAATTGGACCAAAGGGGGGAGGTATGGCGGAGTATCGACCGGAGGAGATAGAAACCAAATGGCAGAGGGTGTGGGAGGAAAGACAGATCTTTCGCGCTGTGGATGATCCGGGCCGACCCAAATACTACGTCCTGGAGATGTTTCCCTATCCCTCCGGGCGGATCCATATGGGCCACGTGCGAAATTATACCATCGGGGATGTCCTGGCCCGCTACAAGAAGATGCGAGGCTTTAACGTGCTTCACCCCATGGGCTGGGACGCCTTCGGGCTTCCGGCGGAAAACGCCGCCCTGCGTCACGGAGTGCATCCCGCGGACTGGACTTACGACAACATAGACTACATGCGGCGTCAGCTGCGTCGCCTGGGCTTCAGCTACGACTGGACCCGCGAGTTTGCCACCTGCGACCACGAGTATTATCGCCACGAACAGCTCTTCTTCATCCAGATGCTGGAGCGGGGGCTGGCCTATCGGAAAAAGACCCTGGTCAACTGGTGTCCCAGCTGTCACACGGTGCTCGCCAATGAACAGGTGGAAGACGGGACCTGCTGGCGCTGCGGTACCGAGGTCACCCAGAGGGAGATGGAGGGCTGGTTTTTCCGGATCACCGCCTATGCCGAGGAACTCCTGGAGGGCCTTAAAAGGCTTCAAGGCAAGTGGCCGGAGAAGGTCCTTACCATGCAGCGCAACTGGATCGGAAGGAGCGAGGGAGCGGAGATCGAATTCCCGCTGGAGGGCCTTTCCGAGAAGATCACCGTCTTTACCACCCGCCCGGATACCCTTTACGGGGTAACTTTTATCTCCCTTTCTCCGGAACATCCCCTGGCCGAAAAACTGGCCGAGGATTCCGGTCTTCGGGCGGAATTCGAGGCCTTTCGCCAGCGTTGTCGGCGTCAGCGCCGCGAGATCGAGGAGGGTGTCGCGGAGAAGGAAGGGCTTTTCCTCGGGGCCCACGCCATCCATCCTCTCACCGGGGAGCGGGTACCGATTTTTGCCGCCAACTTCGTGCTCATGGAATACGGCACCGGGGCGGTCATGGCCGTTCCGGCCCACGACCAGAGGGATTTTGAGTTCGCAAAAAAGTACGGTCTTCCGATAAAGGTGGTGATCAGGCCCCCGGAGGGAGATCTGGATCCGGAGACCATGGAGGCCGCCTACGAGGACCCGGGGGT
The DNA here is from genome assembly GCF_015491435.1 of Thermosulfurimonas sp. Classification (NCBI taxonomy): domain Bacteria; kingdom Pseudomonadati; phylum Thermodesulfobacteriota; class Thermodesulfobacteria; order Thermodesulfobacteriales; family Thermodesulfobacteriaceae; genus Thermosulfurimonas; species Thermosulfurimonas sp. Next base: position 4,518 of record NZ_WFVX01000134.1, on the reverse strand, counting down.
GATGGTGAATTCCGGGCCCTTTTCCGGTCTTCCCAGCGAGGAGGGCAAACGAAAGATCGTGGAGCATCTGGAGGATCTGGGAGTGGGGCGCCGCAGGATTACCTACCGGCTTCGGGACTGGGGGGTGAGTCGTCAGCGTTACTGGGGTTGTCCCATTCCGGTGGTCTATTGCGAGCGTTGCGGCGTGGTTCCGGAAAAACCGGAGAACCTCCCGGTCAAGCTTCCTTTAAACGCGCAGCTTGACGAGGCCGGGCGTTCCCCCCTTCCTCAGCTTGAGAGTTTTGTGAAGACCAGGTGCCCCCGGTGCGGCGGTCCGGCCCGGCGCGAGACCGATACCTTCGACACCTTCGTGGAATCCTCCTGGTATTTTCTGCGCTTCGCCTGCCCGGACGCCCGCGAACCTCTAGACCGGGAGCGGGTGCACTACTGGCTTCCGGTGGATCAATATATCGGGGGCATCGAACACGCCATCCTGCACCTGCTTTACGCCCGGTTTTTCACCCGGGTGCTTCGTGATCTGGGGTATGTGCAGCTGGACGAGCCCTTTGAGCGTCTTCTTACCCAGGGGATGGTGATCAAGGAACCCTATCGGTGTCCGCGCCACGGCTGGATCTATCCCGAGGAGGTCTCACCGGAGGGGACCTGTCTCAAGGAGGGCTGCGGCGAAAAGGTCATGGTGGGGCGCCCGGAGAAGATGTCCAAGAGCAAATGCAATGTGGTGGATCCGGATGAGATGATCCGGCGCTACGGGGCGGATACGGTGCGTCTTTTCATGCTCTTTGCCGCCCCTCCGGAAAAGGATCTCGAATGGAGCGACCGGGGGATCGAGGGGGCCCATCGTTTTCTGAAGAGGGTGTATCAGTTGATCATGAATCGGGCGGATAAACTCCGGGAGGTGTCTCCCTATACCGGGGACGGGAAGGATCTTTCTCCGGAGCTTCGGGCCCTGCGCAGAAAGACCCATCAGACCATCCGCCGGGTGACCCGGGACCTTGAGGAACGCCTCCATTTCAATACCGCCATTGCCGCCGTTATGGAACTGGTAAACTTTATCGAGGATACCCTGAAGGAGGTCCCGGAGGAGACCCCGGGTTTTCGTTCGGTCTTAAAGGAGAGCCTGCGGGCTGTGGTCCTTCTCCTTTCTCCCATGACTCCGCATATCTGCGAGGAGCTGTGGTCGGCGCTCGGGGAGGAGGGGCTGGTCTCCGAGGCCTCCTGGCCCGAATGGGACGAGGAGGTAGCCCGGGAGGAGGAAATTACCATCGTGGTCCAGGTGAACGGCAGGGTAAGGGACAACCTGCGTCTTCCCGCGGATGCCGATGAGGAGACGGTGAAGAGAGCGGCTCTTTCCTCGGAGCGGGTGCGCCGGCATCTGGAGGGAAAGACCGTTCGCAAGGTGGTTTTTGTTCCGGGGAGGCTGATCAACTTTGTGGCGGGTTAGGTTCTTATGGGGCCTGGGGTTGATTCTGGTTCTTACGGCCTGCGGGTACCGTGTGCGGGGGCGACCGCCGGGTTTCGAGCCTTCCTGGCACACCATCTATGTGGAGGTGTTTCGCAACCGGACCTCCGAGACCCGGGCCGGGGTATGGCTGGCTCAGGCCCTGCGCGAACGCTGGGCCCGCTCCGGGATCCTCAAGCTGGCTTCCTCTCCGGAACAGGCCGATTTGATCCTTTCCGGAGAAATTTTGAGCCTTTCCATAGGGGGGATTTCCTACAATGTTTATACTCAGACTCTGGAACGACGCATCTCCATAAGGCTCAGGGTAAGCCTGCGCACCCGGGGCGGGCGCCTGGTATGGGAGAACCGCAACCTTTCCCGCTACGAAAACTATCCCGTGGAGGGCACCGCCTCCGGGGTACTCGATCCGGGAAGGGAGTCCGCGCTTCGGAAGCTATCCGGGGATCTGGCTGAAATTATTTACCATCAAATAACTTCATCTTTTTAAGTTTTTCTCTGCCTTATGGCCATTTTCTTCACCTTGACAGTTCTTTTATAGCCGTTATTTTAAGAACATAGCCCCCTCAAGAGGTTCGGTTTCTTTATTTTGGGTTATTTTGGCCGGAAGGAGGTGATATCGTGCCCCACAAGGTGCAATTTGTGAGGGAGCTTTCGGAGCTTCCCCTGGCCGAAGAGGAAAGGCTGGAGCTGGAGAAGGTCACGGAAAGGTATCCCTTTTTTTGTACCTCCTATTATTTGAGACTCATTAACTTCAACGACCCGGCGGATCCTCTCCGCAGGGTGGTAATTCCCGATCCGGCCGAGCTCGAATCGTGGGGTCGGGTAGATCCCTCCAACGAGGCCAATTACACGGTAATGGAAGGGGTGCAGCACAAATACGAATCCACGGTCCTGGTGCTGGCCTCGGATCGTTGTGCGGGGCTTTGTCGATACTGTTTCCGGAAGAGGCTCTTTCTCAAGGGTTCGGAAGGGCGCCCCGAACGTCTGCGGGATGTTCAGGCCCTGGTTCGTTATCTGGAGCGAAATCCCCGTATCACCAACGTCATTCTTTCCGGAGGCGATGCCCTGATGCTTCCCACTCCCCGTTTGCGCGAATTGATCCAGGCGGTGCGCCGGGTGCCTCACGTGCGTTTCATCCGTCTGGGCAGCCGGATCCTCTCCTACTGGCCGGAGCGTATTCTCAACGATCCGGAATTACTGGAACTTTTGAAAAACTATAGCCGCCCGGGGAAGAGGATCTACCTGGTCAGCCACTTCGATCATCCCCGGGAGCTTACCCCCGAGGCCCGTAAGGCCTGCGATCTCCTTCTTAAGGCCGGGGTCCAGATACTCAATCAGTGTCCTCTGGTGGCCGGGGTAAACGACGATCCCGAGATCCTGGCCGAGCTCTTCCGGGAGCTGGCCTCCCTGGGGGTTTCCCCTTATTATGTCTTCCAGTGCCGGCCCACCCTGGGCAACAAGCCCTATGCCGTGCCCATCGAGCGTGGATATCGCATCTTCGAGGCCGCCCGTGGAATGGTCTCCGGTGTGGCCAAACGGGTACGTTTCGTAATGTCCCATGCTATGGGGAAACTGGAAATAGCCGGTCTCACCCGGGAATGGGTTATTTTTAAGTTTCACCGGGCCGCCCGGGAGGAAGACACCGGAAAACTCCTGCTCTACCGGCGAAATTCCACCGCTTACTGGCTCGACGATTATCAGGAGCTGGTGGAAGAGGTCCCCCTGGGGAACGCCGTTCCGGTCTAATCATTCCAGATAACGGAAGCCCTCCAGGGTCTCACGAATCTCCTGCGGGGGTACGTACCGAATACCCAATTTGTCGGCCATGAGAAGGACTCCCCGGTCGGCGGAAAGAATGATCCCGTCCAGCTCCAGGGCCAGCAGGATAAGTTCCAGGTCCTCCCGACTGTCCAGGATGCCCTCGCGCAGGGCCTCCCGATACTTGCGACGCAGGGTATTGATGACCTCCCCCGGGTTTTTCCCGCTGGAAAGTCGCACCGCTTCCTCGGCCACTCGCAGCCCCTTGTTTATTCTTTTGCGCAGATCCTCTATAAATTCATAAAGCAGGAAGGCCGGGATCTGAAGTTCATATTTGCGAGGCGATTTGACCTTGAATACGGCCCGGGCGCGGGGAGGGATGCGTAGTTCCTTGACCATCTTTTTGAGTTCCTCGTAAATGGAAGAAGGCATATACACGGAAAGGCCCTCGGCCTCAGCGGCAAGTTCCAGAAACTTCCTGAAGGCTGCGGCCGGAGTCTCTCCGAACTGACGATATACATCCGGATTGGTAAAAATGCTGGTATCCGGTATCAGGCGTTCCCTTTCCGGAGTGACGATCTCCAAACCCCCGAAGGTAATTAATCTATGCGTAGCATATCTAAGAATTATTCCGCCGCCAAGATAGATTTGACGCTTTATCCTATCTTTTGTATATACCAGGGACAGACATAAATCCCTCCCGGGGACGGGAGAAAACCTGGGGTAAAGAGATGTCCCAGCCGCAGATAGACACCGCTCGGGTCCTGATCGAGGCCCTGCCCTATATCCGTCTCTTTTACGGCAAGGTGGTGGTGGTGAAGTACGGCGGCCACGCCATGGTGGAGCCGGAGCTCAAAGAGGCCTTTGCCCAGGACATCGTGCTCATGAAATACGTGGGGATCAAGCCGGTTATCGTGCACGGCGGCGGGCCGCAGATAAGCGAGGTCATGCAGCGCATGGGGCTTAAACCCGTTTTTGTGGAGGGGCAGCGGGTGACCGACCCGGAAACCATGAGCGTGGTGGAGATGGTCCTGGTGGGCACGGTCAACAAAAGCATTGTAAGTCTCATCAACCGTCACGGGGGTCGGGCGGTGGGGCTTTCCGGGCGCGACGGCGACCTCATCGAAGCCGAAAAGATGCAGGTCTATCGCTATACCGGAGAGGATCGTCCCCCGGAAATCATCGACATCGGCCGGGTGGGAAAGGTCAAACGGGTGAATCCCGAGGTCTTACACACCCTGATGGAGCAGGGGTTCATTCCGGTGATCGCTCCGGTGGGGGTGGGGCCGGAGGGAGAAGCC
>NZ_WFVX01000133.1:0-3569 GCF_015491435.1 Thermosulfurimonas sp. | reverse complement strand
GCCCCCACCCCCACGAACATCTCCACAAAGTCCGAACCGCTAATGCTGAAAAAGGGCACCCCGGCCTCTCCGGCTATGGCCTTGGCCAGCAGAGTCTTTCCCGTACCCGGGGGCCCCATGAGAAGCACGCCCTTGGGCATTCTACCCCCCAGGCGAATAAACTTCTGGGGATCCCTCAAAAACTCCACGATCTCCCACAATTCCTCCTTGACCTCCTCGATGTCCCCCACGTCCTTGAAACGCACCTCCACCTCTTCCGGCCGAATAAAGCGGGCCCGGGCCCGAACGAAGGAAAAGAACTGGGAGGGCACCGAGGCCGGCTTGAGATTGAGGACCAGACTCAGGAGGATAAAGACCGCCACCCCTCCCAGAAAGACCCAGGCCCAGGAAGGGATCAGCCCCGGATTTTCCACATAGATCTTGACCAGGTATCTCCTGAGGAAGGGGATCAGCTCCGAATCCTGAGGGACATAAACCCGGTAACGCTGCCCCCCGGAGGTTATGGCCTCAAGCCGGTGACCCTTGAGATAGACCTCGGTAATGTGTCCGGCCCGGACCTCGTCGAGAAAGGTGTTATAGCTGAGTTCCGGCCGCCCGGAAGGAAAAAAGAAAAAGATGGCCAGGAAGAACAGGACAACCAGACTGGCTATGCATAAACTCTGCCAAATTCCTTTCAGCTTTTACTCCTCAATATTTTTTATATTTTATACCCTCTTTCCAACTTCAGGCAAAGGGCCTCCTCCTGCGGGGAGGGCCTCCAGTCGGGATGGACGTAGTATTCGGGAATGGCGATGATCTTCCCGTCCTTTTCCACCAGGGGCCAGAGATCCCTCTCCCAGACCGTAAGACCCTTTTCCCGGAGCAATTTCTTGATCTTTTTGTGCCCCAGCCCCGGAATCAGGACCCGATCTCCGGGGCGACGGCTGCGTACGATAAAGGGGAAGTCCTTCTTGAGACGGAGCCCTTCCGGGCAGGTAGGGGATGATTCCACCCGGAGGTACCATCCTCCGGGCAGGGGATATCTTCCCGGGCCCTGGACCTTAAGCACAAAAGGACTGATAGCGGGCTGGGGCCCGGAAAGGATCCTTATCCTCCCCGGGGCCCTCAGGGCCATGAAACCTCCGGGCAGAGGAACCGGGCCCCGGGCCCGGCCTCTAAAGAGCTGCTCCAGAGCCTGAAGATGCCCCTGCCGGATCCGGAGAAGGGGGACCCCCGCCTCCTTCAGGGCTATCCAGTAGATACGACGACGCAGGGCCTCCGGAAGCTCTCTCAATACCGGGACGGACAGTTCCCCCGTCTCCAGGAGGGCCCGGTCATAGGCCCTGCGAGCCAGGTCCCCGATCAGTTCCTCTTCTTCCGCCAGGATGAGGGCGGTGCGTTTCAGATTCTCCCGCACCCGGGGATGAAAATGCCGCTCAAGAAAGGGTAAAAGCAGGTGTCGCACCCGGTTGCGCCAGAATCGAGGGTCCTGGTTGCTTTCGTCTTCCACCCATCGTAGCCCTCTCTGCCGGGCAAAGGCCTCTATCTCCGCCCGGGTCACCAGAAGAAGGGGACGCACCACCACCTCTTCCCTCTTCACCGGAATACCGGCCAGCCCCCGACGTCCGGCCCCGCGAATGAACTTGAGTAATACTTCCTCGGCCAGATCGTCGGCATGGTGAGCCAGGGCCACCTTCTGAAGGTCCAGCCTGCGCCTTAGAGATTCAAAAAAACGATAACGCAATTCCCTCCCGGCCATCTCCAGACTGATCTTCTCCCGGCGAGCGTACTCCCGCACCAGACCCACCCCGTAAATAAAAGGCAACCCCCTTCGCCGGGCCTCCTGCCGCACCCACAGGGCCTCTTCCAGAGAACTCTTTCTCAAACGGTGATCGTAATGGGCTACCCACAGGGAAAGCCCGTATTCGCGCTGCAAGAGATGGAGGACCTCCAGCAAGACCATGGAGTCCACCCCTCCGGAGACCGCCACCAGCACCCGGTCTCCGGGACGGAAAAGGGCGTACCTTTCGATGGTCTGCCGAACCTTTCTAAGTAGCGAGGATCTCAAGAAGTTGTTTGGCCTCTCCGCTATGTCTTCGGTAAGCCTCCTTGGCCAGGGCCAGAAGCTTCCCGCTTACCTCCTTCCATCGAGGAAGTCCCTTGAGATCCACAAAACGACCCTGAGGGGAAGGGACCCTGGCGAAACGTAATTGTTCCTCAAGCCCCTCCCGGGAACCGCCTTCTATGGATACCGCCATCTCCGAAGGGGTACCGCCCTCCAGGGAGGAAAAGAAGGCGAAGATGCTCCCCAGGTCGTACTCCCGATGGAATTCCTCGATGTCCTCGTTGATTCTCCTGGCCCAGTGTTCCAGGAAGCTTAGCTTTCTCTGGTAAAGGGGAAGTTTCTCCCAGAGCCTTTTATAGGTGTCCTCAAAGAGGCGCAGAAATTTACCTTTGGAGGTGAAACCCCGGGAACGCAACTTCCGAAACAGACGCTTTCGAATGGTGGGAGAGGAAAGGATATACTCGTCATAGTAGGGCTTGAGATGGAGCCCGGTAATCTCTTCGAAACGCTCCAGAAGATCCGGATCCTTGAGAAGGACCATGAGACGCAGGAGTTCGCGAAGGATCTTTTCCTCTTCCCGTTCAAAGTTTTTTAGGGCCTCCTGATATTCCTCGATCTCCTCCTCTATCACCTTGCGGTGGGTAAAATAACGTTCCGCGATCTCCCGCTTTACCTCCAGGGAGAGGCTTTCGGCCAGATCCTCAAAACCGTTGTTCATGACTCCACCTTGACTCCGGGGATTCGAACCTCGAAGATGGTTCCCCCCTCCGGGCCGGAAAAATATTTAAGCTCACCCTTTAGATTTTCCACTATCCTATAGACCACCGCAAGTCCGAGACCCGTTCCCCGGGCTTTGGTGGTAAAGAAGGGATCGAAGAGGCGGGAACGGACCTCTTCGGGAATACCCGGTCCGGAGTCCTCCACCCGAAAAACAAAAAAGTGGTCCTCGAAAAAGCCCTTCACCTTCACCCGGGGAGAAGGACTTTCCAGGGCCGCCTCCACCGCATTGCGCAAAAGGTTCTCCCAGATCTGGCGCCATTGTTCCCGGTTGGCCCGCACCCTTCCGGGGGGAAGATCCTGCTCCAGACGAATTCGGGAAAAGAAAGCCGGATCCGCCCTAAGGATCTCCTCCATGAGCTCGCGGGGGGCGAAGATCTCGGTCTCGCCCCGCTCCGGTCGGGCGAAAAAGAGGAAGTTGGTCACCAGCCGGTTCAAACGCTCGCTTTCCCGGGATATAACCTCCAGAATCGGGGCCAGATCCGGCGGATTTCCCAGGCGTTCCCTCAAAAACTCGATCCCCCCGCTTATAGTGGCCAGAGGATTCTTGATCTCGTGGATAAGACCCGCAGCCATACTGCCCAGGGAAGCCAGTCGCTGGGCCTCCTGCAGCTTTTCCTCCTTTTCCCGGACCTCGGTAATGTCCTGAAAAAGGAATCCCCAGCCCAGGATCTCCCTGTTCCTGCGGATGGGAAAAAGGGAATATCCCAGGATGGTCCCTCCCAGACGCATCTCGCCCCGGGAGGAG
>NZ_WFVX01000132.1:0-7248 GCF_015491435.1 Thermosulfurimonas sp. | reverse complement strand
TTAAAATATCGCTATCTGGATCTGCGCCGCCCGGGAGGGCTGGAACCCTTCCTTCTCCGCCACCGGGTGGCCCAGGCGGCCCGGGAGTTCCTGAACCGGGAGGGTTTCCTGGAGGTGGAAACCCCCTTCCTTACCAAGAGCACTCCCGAGGGGGCGCGGGATTATCTGGTGCCCTCCCGGCTCTATCCCGGAAAATTCTATGCCCTTCCGCAATCGCCTCAGCTCTTCAAGCAGATCCTGATGGTGGCCGGAGTGGAGCGCTACTATCAGATCGTGCGCTGCTTCCGGGATGAGGATTTACGGGCCGATCGGCAGCCGGAATTCACCCAGCTCGATCTGGAAATGTCCTTCGTGGATGAGGAAAGCATCATGGATCTGGTGGAAAGACTGGTGGCTCACATCTTCCGGGAGGCCCTGGGCGTGGAGCTGCAGCTTCCCTTTCCTCGTTTCTCTTATGCCGAAGCCCTTTCCCGCTTCGGTACCGATCGGCCGGATCTGCGGTTTGGAATGGAACTGCGCGAGGTCTCGGATCTCTTTAAGGAAACCTCCTTCAAGGTCTTCGCTCAGGTGCTGGAACGCGGGGGAATAATCAAGGGGCTCTGTGCTCCGGCGGATTTTTCCCGTAAGGAACTGGACGAGCTTACGGCCTTTGTGGGGGAATTCGGGGCCAAAGGCCTGGCCTGGATTAAGGTCCGGGAGGAGGGCTTTCAATCCCCTATCGTAAAGTTCTTCTCCGCGGAGGTGCTGGAGCGTTTGCGCGAGATCTTCCGTCCGCAGCCTGGTTCCACCCTCTTTTTCGTGGCCGATCAACCCGAGGTGGTTAACGAGGCCCTGGCGGAACTGCGTCAGGAACTGGCGCGCAGACTGGGTCTGATCCCGGAGAAGGAATATCGTTTCTGCTGGATTTTGGATTTCCCTCTGGTAGAATGGGACGAGGAGGAGGGGCGGTTTGTAGCCGTGCATCATCCCTTCACCATGCCCAAAGAGGAAGATCTTCCCCTCCTGGAGGAGGCCCCGGAGCGGGTACGTTCACGAGCCTACGATTTGGTCCTGAACGGGGTGGAGATCGGCGGGGGTAGTATCCGTATCCATCAGCCCGAACTCCAGAAGCGGGTCTTCCATCTTCTCCGCATCTCCGAGGAGGAAGCCCGGGAGAAATTCGGGTTTTTGCTCGAAGCCCTGGAATACGGAGCCCCTCCCCACGGAGGTCTGGCCTTCGGTTTTGACCGGCTGGTGATGCTTATGGGAGGGTATCGGAGTATCCGGGAGGTGATCGCCTTCCCCAAGACCCAGCGGGCCCAGTGCCTTCTCACCGGGGCTCCGGCGCCGGTGTCCATGGAACAGCTTCTGGAATTACATCTCCTCCCCGGCTGGGAGAAGACCTAGATGTCGCGTTTTATTGTGGTCTCCAATCGTCTGCCGGTTACCTTGAAACGCGAAAAGGACCGCTTCCAACTCCAACCCAGCGTGGGAGGTTTGGCCACGGCCCTGTCCTCGGTGGTCCCCAGGGAGGAGGCCTTCTGGGTGGGGTGGCCCGGCCTTCCGGCCGAGGATCTGGCCAGATATGAGGAATGGCTAACTGCGGAGTTGCAGGCCCTGGGGTGTTATCCGGTCTGTCTCTCCCGGGAGGAACTGGATAAGTTTTATTATGGATTCTCCAACCGGACCCTCTGGCCTCTCTGCCATTATTTTCTGCAATATGCCCTCTTCGACGAGACCCTCTGGGAGGGATATCTTCAGGTAAACCGGAAATATGCCCAGGTGGTGGCGGAACTGGCCGAGGAGGATTCGATTATCTGGGTACACGACTACCAGCTGTTTCTCCTGCCCGGTCTTTTGCGGGAGAGGCTCCCCCGGGCCTCCATCGGTTTTTTCCTGCATATTCCTTTTCCCTCCTATGAGATCTTTCGGGTCCTTCCCTGGCGCAGGGAGATCCTGGAGGGATTACTGGGGGCCGATCTTATTGGTTTCCATACCTACGATTACGCCCGGCACTTCTTCTCCAGTCTTCGCCGGATCCTGGGTTACGAGCACCAGTTCGGTCTGGTGCTGACCGAAGAGAGGGCGGTCAAGGTGGATGTCTTTCCCATCAGTATCGATTATGCTCGCTTTGCCCGGGCCCCGGAAAATCCGGCGGTACGCCGCAATCTAGAACGGTTTCAGGAAGAAATCGGAGACCGGCGCCTTATTCTTTCCGTGGATCGTCTGGATTACACCAAGGGTATCCCTCAGCGTTTACGGGCCTTTGAGGCCTTTCTGGAGAGGTATCCGGAGTGGAGGGAGAAGGTCCTGCTGATCCTTATAGGGGTCCCCTCGCGAACCGAGGTGGAACATTATCAGGAGTTGAAGCGAGAGGTGGAGGAGCTGGTGGGGCGCATTAACGGCCGCTTTGGTACGCTCTCCTGGATGCCGGTCCACTATCTGGCCCGGGGACTGGGTTTTGAGGAGCTGGCGGCCCTCTATTTCCTGGCCGACGTGGCGCTGGTTACCCCTTTGCGGGACGGGATGAACCTTATTGCCAAGGAATATGTAGCCACGGTTCCCGAGGATCGAGGTGTGCTCGTCCTCTCGGAGATGGCCGGGGCGGCGGCCGAACTCTCGGAAGCCATCCTGGTCAATCCCTTCAGCCAGGAGGATATGGTTCGGGCCCTGCACGAGGCCCTTCGTCTTCCCCGGGATGAAAAGATCGTACGCAATCGGCGCATGAAAGAAAGGTTGCGGCGTTATGATATCCAACGCTGGGTGAAGGAATTTATCAATACCCTGAACGAGGTCAAACAAACCCAGGAAAGCTTTGCCTCCTCCCGGCTTACCGGCGAAGAACGGCAGAAAATGCTTTCTAAGTGGAAAGAGGCCCGTTCTCCGATCCTCTTTCTGGACTATGATGGCACCCTGGTGGGGTTTACCGGAAGGCCGGAGAAAGCCGCTCCGGATCAGGAATTGAGAGATCTTTTGGAGCGTCTGGCTGGCGTGGCCCGGGTGGTCATCATCAGCGGTCGCGATCCGGAGACGCTCTCCCGGTGGTTCGGGGATCTTCCGGTTGCTCTGGTGGCCGAACACGGGGTCTTTGTGTATCAGGGGGAGGAGTGGCACCGGATGGTGGAACCGGAGCAGGAATGGAAGGAGGCGGTGCGTCCGGTCCTGGAGCTATATGCGGATCGTACCCCCGGGGCCTTCATCGAGGAAAAGGCCCACAGTCTGGTCTGGCATTATCGGCTGGCGGAATCAGAGCTGGGGGCCCTGCGGGCCCATGAACTCAAGGAGGCCCTTCTTGATCTGGTGCCCCCCCTGGGTTTAATGGTCCTGGAGGGAAAGAAGGTCCTGGAGGTTAAGCCCCGGGAGATCCACAAGGGTATGGTCGCCCGTTGGTTTCTGGAAAAAGGGGAATATGATTTTATTCTGGCTATGGGTGATGACTGGACCGATGAGTTCCTCTTTGAGGCTTTGCCTCCGGAGAGTTTTACGGTAAAAATTGGCTACGGTTTGACCCGGGCCCGTTATCGACTGGAGAATTTTCGGGAGGCACGGCGCCTCCTGGAGGAGATGTGGCGGAAAAAGATCGGATAAAATATCCCGGGCCTTTTGTGGTAAAGGATTGCGCGCTGGTTTCGGTCTCCACCGGGGAGAAGGCCTATACTTTGGCCGAGCTGGTAGAAAAGATCAAGAAGATCGATCCTTCCTCCATTCACCATCATTTCTGGGCCCGACATCTGCGCCCCTCCTTTGACCATCCCGAATTTCATAACGATTTTGCCGCCTGGGTCCATATGGAGGTGCGGGATCGGATTCTGGCCGAACGCCTTAACCTCATCTCTCCGCACGAGTATGCCAGCATGGAGGATTTGCGCGAAGCTTTGATCCTCTTGATCCAGGAACGGGTTTTCGAGGACGAACATCTGGGCTGGCGAAAGGCGGAAAACCCCTTCTATTTTGTGAAAAGTCAGCTCATTATCTTTGATACCGGAATGCGTCTGGAATGGCCCCATGAGATTGCGGACGTGCTGGAGAGTTTTTCTCCGGGGACCATCTTTTATCATTTCATTGATGCCCGTCGTCGCAATCCGCAGGGGCTGGATGATTTTCGCAACTGGATCCGCCAGTTTCCTCCGGACTACAAACCTCTGGAGGACCTGATCGCTAAGGTGGATCCCTTCTTCCTTTCCTTGTATGAGATCCGGGATTTCTTGATCCGGCACATTCGGACCTTCTGTGCCCGTATTCACGCTCTCAGGGAGGAACCCTCCCGCAGGAAGAAGGGGTTTCCCCGGCCCAGGGAAGGGGGGTAAGAGATTATGTCCGGGAACCAGGGGCTTCTGGAGCGTTACGCCCGGGTGGCCGGGGCGGAAGCGGTGGCTCAGATGCAACAGCTGGCGGAAAAGCTGCGCGGGGCCAGGGTGGTGCATGTCAATTCCACGGCCTATGGCGGAGGGGTGGCGGAGATACTACATTCCATGGTTCCGCTCATGAAGGCCCTGGGGCTTGAGGTTTCCTGGGAGGTTATTCAGGGGCCTCCGGAGTTCTTTGAGGTAACCAAAAGGTTTCACCACGCCCTGCAGGGGCGTCGAGTGGATCTGACCGAGGATCATCTCCGCCTCTATCAGGAGGTGAACCAGAAAGAGGCGGAGAGGCTGGCGGATAAACTTTCGGAGGCTGACTTTGTGATCATTCACGATCCCCAGCCCGCCTATCTGATCCGGTATCTTCCCAAGAGGAGGGGCTACTGGATCTGGCGGTGTCATATCGATCTTTCCCGGCCTTTTTATCCGGTGTGGAGGTTTCTGGAAAAGGTTATCGTCCAGTACCATGCCAGTATCTATTCCATGCCCGAATTCAGCCAGCCCCTGCCGCATCCGCAGTATATTATTCCTCCGAGTATAGATCCCTTTTCCGAAAAGAACCGGGAACTGGCACCGGAGGAGGTCTTTCGGATCCTTAAGGATCTGGGGTTGGATCCGTCGCGGCGGCTGGTGGTCCAGATCTCCCGGTTTGATCCTTTCAAGGACCCGCTGGGGGTGATGCGGGCGGCGGAACTGGCCCAGAAATTTATTTCCTTTCAGCTGGTGCTGGCCGGTGGAGGGGCGGCGGACGATCCCGAGGGAGAAAGGGTCTATCACGAGGTGGTTCAGGCTGCCCGGGGTAAGAAGGACATTTACGTCTTCAAGCTCCCCCCTGAGGCCCATCGCACAGTAAATGCTCTGCAGCGTGCGGCGGATATAGTGCTTCAGAAATCCCTGCGGGAGGGCTTCGGCTTGACGGTAACCGAGGCCATGTGGAAGGGTAAACCGGTGATCGGGGGGGCCACCGGGGGTATCCGGACCCAGGTGGTCAATCATCATACCGGTTTCCTGGTGAACACTCCGGAGGGGGCGGCCCTGCGGATTCGCTATCTTCTTTTTTACGAGGAAAAACGGAGGGAAATGGGGCTTAAGGCCCGCGAATTCGTGCGGCAGAATTTTCTCATTACCCGCCACGTACGCGATTATCTGGCCCTTATGCTTTCGGTGTGCATGGGTAGCCCGGATCGCTTGGAGCTTGAGACCGGAGAAGCCTGCGTCTGGCCACCTGTAGAGCCAGGTCCACCGCCGCTATAAGACTGCCCGGATCGGCTTTTCCCGTGCCGGCAAGCTCGTAGGCCGTACCGTGATCCACGGAGGTCCGGATAAAGGGGAGGCCCAGGGTCAGATTTACTCCGTCGCGAAAATGAAGAAGCTTAAAGGGAATAAGCCCCTGATCATGATACAGGGCCACCACCAGATCGAATTCTCCCTGTACGGCCCGGAAAAAAAGACTATCCGCCGGAAACGGTCCCTGGAGAGGGATTCCTTCCTTCCGGGCCTCCCTTAGCGCCGGTTCCAGCACCAGTTTTTCCTCCTTTCCGAAAAGTCCTCCCTCGCCGGCATGGGGATTCAGGGCGGCCAGGGCCAGACGGGGTTTTTCTATTCCCAGATCCTCCTTCAGGAAGTGATAGGCCAGACGGGAAACCCGGAGGATTCTCTCCGGGCTGAGAGACGCCGGTACCTGAGCCAGGGGAAGATGGGTGGTTACCAGTACCAGACGGAGTTTTTCGCCGTAAAAGGCCATGGCGTATTCCCGGGTTCGGGTGAGATCGGCCAGCATCTCGGTATGTCCGGGGTAGGGTTCTCCGGCCCGGGCCAGCCCCTCCTTGGAGATGGGGGCCGTGACCAGGGCCTGCGCTTTCCCGGAAAGACATAGTCTTACCCCTTCCCGGATATAGCGCACCATGGCCTGTGAGCCCGGAAGGGTAGGATGACCAGGGGTTAGGGAGAGCTCGGAGAGGGAAAGGAGATTCAACTCCTTTTCTACGGCCTGGTCGGGGCTTTCAATCTCTTTAAAGGTTACGTAGATCCCGAGGAGACGGGCCCGTTCGGAAAGGACCTGTCTATCTCCCAGAATTATCAGCCGGGCCGGGAGTTTTCGGAGATGGTCCGCGGCCTTAAGAATGATGTCCGGGCCTATTCCGGCCGGGCACCCCATGGTGAGAAGAAGGACCGGTTTTTCTTGACGCACCATACATCTAAGTTTAGCCTAGGAGGAAGGGGAGGAACAGGATGGAGCCGCAAACCGAACTCCAGAAAAGGGTAAAGGAACTGGAGGCCTACGTCGAAAGGCGTCTTCAGGAAAAAGACTGGGATCTTCGCGTTCTCAAGGATCTGGCCAGCGATGCCCTCATCGGGATAGTGGAGGTGCGCAAAGCCATCCGGGACATGCGGGAGGAGTTCGACCGCGAAATGGAGAGGATGAGGGAGGAGTCTCGGGAGCGGGAGGAGAGGTTTTACCGCGAGCTGGCGGAGATGAGGAGGAATTTTGAGGAGGAGATGAGGGCCTCGCGGGAGGAGTTTGACCGGAAGATGGCGGAGATGAGGGAGGAGTCTCGGGAGCGGGAGGAGAGGTTTTATCGCGAGCTGGCGGAGATGAGGGAGGAGTTCGACCGCGAAATGGAGAGGATGAGGCGGAGTTCCGAGGAGGAGTATCAGAAGTGGCGGAAGAAATGGGGGGAAATCTCGGAGAGACTGGGGCGTCTGGCGGAGGACATCTTTGTCCCGGGTGTGCCCTATCTTATGGAGGGGCTGGGATATCAGGTCCAGGCTCGATTTGTGGATCTGGAATTTAAAGGACATCGCCAGTACGATGTGGTTCTTCTGGCCCGAAAACCCGGAGAAGACGAGGTGGCCTTTGTGGTGGAGGTAAAAAGCACCGCCCGGGCCGATGATTTCGACCAACTCCGGA
>NZ_WFVX01000131.1:0-5793 GCF_015491435.1 Thermosulfurimonas sp. | reverse complement strand
GGCCCTGGGAGAGAAACGGGCCTTGGAGGTACGGCGTTTTCTGATCAATCTGGGGGTTTCCCCGGATCGGCTCTCCACGGTGAGTTTCGGAGAGGAGAGGCCTCTGGCTCTGGGACATGACGAAGCTTCCTGGGCCATCAATCGAAGGGTAGATCTGGTAATCGTGAATAAACCCTGATCAGCCAAGGAGGAGAACATGAAAAGACGTGCGTTCTGGCTGGGATTTTTGTTTTTCTGGTTTTGGGGAATGGCCTGGGCTGCGCCTCCCAAGATCGCGGTCATAGATCTTCAGAGGGTGGTGCGGTCCTCGGAGGCGGGAAAGGAGGCCATGGCCAAGCTTCAGGCCAAGTTTCAGAGTCTGCAGAAAAAACTGGAGGCCAAAAGGAAGGAGATCGAGGCCTTCCAGCAGGAAATGCAGAAAAAGGCCCCGCTCCTTTCCGAGGAGGCCCGGGCCGAGAAACAGAGGGAGTATCAGAAAATGGTGCGTGAATTCCGGGCCATGCAGGAGGATGCCCAGTTCGAGATGAAAGAGGCGGAGAAAAAGGCCTTAAAACCCATCTTTAAGGATCTGGAAAAGGTCATCCGGCAGATGGCCCAGAAGGAAGGCTATGATCTGATCCTGGAGAAGAATATGCCCGGAGTCTATTGGGCCTCCCCGCGGGTGGACATCACCCAGAAGGTCATTCAGCTTTATAACCAGTATCGTCAGGCTCAGAAAAAATAGCCCTCATGATCCTGGCCGCGGATATCGGAGGCACCAGGGCGCGGGTGGCCCTTTTTGAGGAGAGTGGTCCCCTGCGCCCCCGACGGCTTCGGGTCTTTTCCAGTCGGGAATTTACCGGGCTTTTGCCCCTTCTTCGGCGCTATCTCGCACAGACCGGAGAGAGCCCCCGCCTGGCCTCCCTGGCCCTGGCCGGGCCGGTCCTGGGCCGGAAGGTCCATCTTACCAACCTGGGCTGGAGGGTGGAGGCTTCCGCTCTGGAAAAGGGGCTGGGGCTGGAGAGGGTCTTTCTTCTCAATGACCTCGAGGCCCTGGCCTACGCCCTGCCGGCCCTGTCTTCCTCTCAGGTGGAGATCCTGAAACCCGGAAGGCCGCGGGGCAGAGTCTGTGCGGTGGTGGCCCCGGGCACCGGTCTGGGGGAAGCCATCCTGATACGCGCCTCCCAAGGGCCTCTGGTCCTTCCCACCGAAGGCGGGCACGCCGAATTCCCGCCGCAGACCGAGGAGGAATGGGCGCTCTTTCGCCATCTGAGGGAACGTTACGGCCATGTGAGTCTGGAACGGGTGATTTCCGGGCCGGGGCTGACCTCGGTGGGGGCCTTTTTTTCCGGGAGGGAGTCTCCCCCGGAGGATATCGTTTCCCGGGCCCGGGAGGGGGATCCGGCGGCGGAAAAGGCGGTGCGTTTGGTGGCCAGGGCCCTGGGGCGTGAGGCCGGTAGTCTGGCGGTAAAGACCCTGGCCCTGGGAGGGGTCTATCTGGCCGGGGGGCTGGCTCCGGCCCTGAAACCCTGGTTCGCCGAGGAGTTTCTGCCGGCCTTTCTGGACAAGGGCCGGCTGCGGTCCTTCCTGGAAAAGATACCCGTAAAGCTGGTACGACATCCCTATGCCGCCCTTCTCGGGGCCGCCCGTTACGCGCGTCTCTCTATGCGGATCTCCCGCTCCGTTTCCGATAAGTAACGAAAATAGATCCGGTAACGGGCCGGGAGCTCCTCCGGTAAATGTTCGGACCATTCGATCACCGTTACCCCCCGGGGAATGATCTCCGCAAGCCCCAGGTCATCCACCTCCTCCGGGGACAGGCGATAGAGGTCCACGTGGAAAAGGGGAATACGCCCGGGATATTCGTGGATCAGAGCGAAAGAGGGGCTCACTACATAAACCTCCTCCGGGACTCCCAGGCCCCGGGCCAGTCCCTGGACGAAGGTGGTCTTCCCGCTTCCCAGATCTCCGTAGAGTAGAAGGACATCGCCCGGGACGAGTTCCCGGGCCATCCTTTCTCCCAGAGACCGGGTTTCTTCCGGAGAGCGGGTCTTATGGACGGACATGGAGGGTGAGCTCCCGCAGAAGCCGGGGCAGGTGATCCGCCACCTCGGAGGCAGAGAAACCGTAGGGCCCGATGCGGCGGGCGAGTTCGTCGGCGGAGGCACCGTGCAGGAATACGGCCAGGGCTGCGGCCTCGAAGGGAGGGTAGCCCTGGGCCAGCAGGGCCCCGAGCATACCGGAAAGGACATCCCCCATCCCCCCCTGGGCCATTCCGGGGTTGCCGGAGGAGTTTACGGCTTCGTTTCCGTCCGGGGCCACCACCACCGTGGCCGCACCCTTGAGGACCACCACCTGTCCGGAAAGTCGGGCGGCCTCCCGGGCTGCGGCCAGTCGGTCTTCCTGGATACGGTCCTTGGGCCAGCCCAGGAGCCGGGACATCTCTCCCGGATGGGGGGTAAGGACCCGCGGAGCCCTGGCCTGGCGCAGGGATTCCAGGTTTCCGGAAAGAGCGGTCAGGGCATCGGCGTCCAGCACCGCCGGTACCGGCAGTTCCACCGCCAATCTTCGGGCCAGTTCCCGGGCTGCTTCGGAAAGCCCCAGCCCCGGCCCCACCACCGCCGCCCTCATCCGGGAGGCTACCTCAAGAAGCGTTCCGGCGCAGGAGCAGGAGAGTTCCTGGTCGCGGGTCTCGGGCTCAAGCCCCAGGGTGAGGACTTCGGGTAAATAAGAGGCGTAGAGGGTCTGGAGGCTGCGGGCTCCGGCCAGGGTAACCAGCCCGGCTCCGGCCCGGAGGGCCCCACGGGCGGCAAGAACGGCTGCTCCGGTCTTGCCGCGGGATCCGGCCACCACTAGCACATGCCCGTAAGTACCCTTATGCGTATCCGGCCGGCGGGGGCGGAGCCTGGAGAGGGCCCACTGCCGATCCAGCAGAAAACGCCGGGGGGCCTTCTCCTCCACCACCCGTTCGGGCATTCCTATGTCGATGATCCGGAGTTCCCCGGTATATTCCCGGCCGGGGTAAAGGTATTGCCCCACCTTGGGAAGGGCCATGGTGGCGGTGAGACAGGCCCGTACCGCCACTCCCAGAGGTCGTCCGGTGTCCGCGGACAAGCCGGAGGGCATATCCACAGCCACCACCGGACGTCCGGAGGTGTTCATGAGTTCCACCGCCCGGGCGAATCTGCCGGAAACCTCGCGGGAGAGCCCGGTCCCGAACAGGGCATCTACCACCACCCCGCAGGAACGCAGTTCCGGTTTTAGCCCCCGGACCGCCTCTTCGGAAAGGACCGGGATCAGGGGAAGACCGGCGTATTTTGCGATACGGAGATTGATGGCGCTTTCGCCCCGGAATTTTTCCTCCGGGGCCAGGAGGAAAACCCTTACCGGGAACCCCCGGGCGGCCAGATGACGGGCCACCACCAGACCATCGCCTCCGTTGTTCCCCGGGCCGCAGAGGATGGCCACTCCCTGCCGGGCCTGGTCTTCCAGGCGTTCCAGCAGGGATTCCACGGTGCCCCGGCCGGCGTTTTCCATGAGTACCTCGGCCGGCACCCCCACCTCCTCAATGGTATAACGGTCGAGTTCCTGCATCTCCCGGGCATAGACCAGGCGTTTCACCTCTAGCCTCCTTTTTCCAGTACTACCACGGCCAGGGCCAGGCCGGCCTCATGGGTTATGGACACCCAGAGGCGATCGGCCCGGGAAAAGACCATCTCCCGGGCCCTTCCCCGCAGAAACAACCCCGGCTGTCCGGACCGGGGATCCCTTACCAGGGCCACCTCCCGGGGGGAAAATCCGGAAATACCGGTCCCCAGGGCCTTGCCCAGGGCCTCCTTGGCCGCAAAGGAGGCCGCCAGGGCCTCGGCCTCACGGGATTTACTCCGGGCATAAGCTATCTCTTCCTCGGAAAAGATCCGCCGTAAAAACCTCTCTCCATAATTCCGGAGAAGTCTTTCCACCCGCTCCACCTGCACCAGATCCACACCCAGCCCGCAAATCACAAACCCTATTATAGCACTTTACCCGTCCTTGACTTAGTGTTACTTTCAGCATAAAGTTGTTACCCAAGACCTTACGGGAGGTGCGTCATGCTGAAGAGGTTAGGATGGCTGGTTTTGTTCCTGGGATGGCCGGCTCTGGTTTGGGCCCATTTCCTCATCACCGTACCCTCCCGGGGCGGTGGCTACGGGGTGAGGGGGCAGGAGACCTCTTTCTGGCTCCTTTTCGGGCACCCCTTTGAGGGAATCCTTTATGACCTCAAGGTCCCCAAGGCTTATATGATCAATCCCTCGGGCCAGAAGGAATCCCTTTCCCTGGTGCGCATCGAGGTCCAGGATTATGCCTCCGGGAAGAAGAGATTCGGTTATCGGGCTGGTTATCTTCCCACCCGCCGGGGGGATTATCTCCTGTGTGTGGTCTCCCAGCCCTATCTCAATGAGGAGGAAGGGGTGGTCTGGCAGGATCATATGAAGGTCCCTTTTCACGTTCAGGTGGAGAAGGGATGGGAGAACAGATGCGGTTTCACCCTGGAGATAGTCCCCCTTACCCGTCCTTATGGTTTGCGGGTGGGGCAGGTGCTGCGGGGCCGGGTCCTTCTTCAGGGTAAACCCGCCGCCGGGATTACCATCGAGCTGGAAAAATTCAACGGTTTCTATATCCCGGACGAGAAACTCCCGGTGGATGCCTACGGTCGCATCAACGATCCGCTTATCACCCAGACCCTGGTGACCGATGAGGAGGGATACTTCGTGGTGGGTTTTCCTGAAGCGGGATGGTGGGTGATCAATGCCTCGGTCTCCGCGGGAAAGACCCATTACGCCAATCGTACTTTTCCCCTGGTGATTCGGTCCGGGATGTGGATCTATGTCTTCCCGGCGCCTCATATCCCCTCCACCGGTCTGGAATTGCTTAAGGGGTTGCACTGATGCATATCGCCGACGGTGTTCTTCCGGCCTGGGTTTCCGCGACGGGGTGGGCGGTTACCGCCCCCGGTGTGGCCGTAAGTCTGCGAAGGCTCCCGGTGGAGGAGGTCCCCAGGGTGGCCCTTATTACCGCGGCGGTCTTTCTGGCCTCGCTTATCCATGTCCCCCTGGGGCCTACCAGCGTTCATCTCATCCTTAACGGCCTGGCCGGTATCCTCTTGGGGCCGCTGGCCTTCCTGGCCTTCTTTGTGGCCCTAACCCTTCAGGCCCTCCTCTTTCAATTCGGAGGGATCTTTTCGCTGGGGGTGAATACCCTGGTCATGGGAGGGCCGGCCTTTCTGGTGGGGTGGCTTTCGCGTCGTCTCCCGGGGCTCAGGAGGCCCCTGCCGGCCGGCCTCCTGGGCGGAGCCGCGGTACTGGTCTCCGGGGTGTTTCTGGCCCTGGCCCTGTCTCTGGCCGGCGAGGGGTTCGTTTCGGTGGCCAAGCTGGCCCTGGGAGTCCATCTTCCCGTGGCCCTGGTGGAAGGGATTATTACCGGTCTGGTGGTCCTTCTGCTGCAAAGGCTACGCCCGGAAATCCTGCTGGCCCTCCTCCTGCTCTTCCTCCTTCCCACTCCCTCGCAGGCCCACCGGCTGGATGCCGATGTCTTCCTCACGCCTCAGGGGATCCGGGTGGAGGCCTATTTTCCGGATGGAACCCCCGCTCGCGACGATCTGGTGGTGGTCTATTGCGGGGACCAGAAGGTGGCTCAGGCCCGAACCGATGAGCAGGGGGTGGCCCTTCTGCCCCGCCCCCGGAACTGTACTCAGGCCAAAATAGTGGTAAGCGGGGCCCTGGGGCATCGGGCGGTGCGTACCCTCAGGCTGGCCTCGGCCCTTTCCCCCACCCC
>NZ_WFVX01000130.1:0-6557 GCF_015491435.1 Thermosulfurimonas sp. | reverse complement strand
TCCGGGGAAGGACCTCTCCGAAAAGAAATTACCCGTTTCCTGGACACCGTACGGGAGAGGAGGGACCTTGCCGCTCCCGCAGGAGGGGTCCGGCGGGAAAACTTCACCCTCCTTTGGCGGGTCCGGGGAAGCCTTGGGGAGAGGAAAGGGCTTTCCCTTGTCTGGAGGGGGTCCTTTCCCGGATCGGGGCCTGGCTTCACAGAGCAGAGGGAAATCCCCGGGGAAGACAGCCGGATCCTCCCGAGGACCTTTCCCGGAAGGGAAAAAGGGCCCGGAGAAAAAGGCGGGATTGCGGCAGGAGAAGGCCCCGGGGGCGGGAAGGAACCGCCGCTTTCCCTGATCTATGCCCGGTATTTCCACCGGGAGATCCCCGGGGACAGGACTTCCGGAAGGGTTCGGGAGGCGGAAGTCCCGGAGGATCCTCGGTCTCGGCCGTTCTGGTCGGAGAAAGGGAACTCCGGTTCCACCTTTACCCTGAGTCTTCCGGAGATCCGGCATCTGGTGGAGGTCCTCTTTGAGCCCTTTATGGAACGCTGGCGCAGGGAACTTCAGAAGAGGGGGTATCTGCATGTTAGGTTCCCGTAGGGATCCTCTCCTGGCCCACCGCTTCCTGGTGGAATGTGAGGGTCTCCTGGTGGCCGGTTTTCAGGAGGTCTCCGGATTGGAACTCTCGCTGGAGGTGGAGGAGGTGGTAGAAGGAGGGGTCAATGAGCTGGTACATCGGTTACCCAAGGGGGTCAAGGCCGGGACCCTGGTCCTTCGCCGAGGAATCTGCCGGGCGGAACTCTGGGAATGGTTTGATCGGATACGCCGGGCCCTTTCCTTTCAGGGGCCTCTGGAGGTGCGCACCCTTTATCTGGTCATGCTGGATGAAGGCGGGCAGGAGGCCCTGCGTCTGGCTGTAACCGGGGCCTATCCGGTGAAATGGACCGGACCGGAGTTGAAGGCCGACCAATCCGGAGTGGCCCTGGAGAGTCTGGAGCTGGTTTATACCGGGGTAGAGAGGGTCTGATGCCGTCCAAAGCCGTACTCCGGATCCTCAACGGGAAAAACGCCGGGCAGGAATTCGTCTTTGATTTTAACCCGGCGGAATACACCGTGGAAACTGGCAATCGCTTTCAGGTGGTCAATTTTCCGGAACTCTCCGCCCCTCTGCTCCAGTTCCTTAGCGGGGAAGGGGAAACGGTCTCTCTGGAATTCCTATTGGACGATACCCTGCCTCCTCCCTCTGGACAGAGGCCCCCTTTGTTGGAACGGCTGGCCCGCCTGGAGAAGACCCTTTCCGTGGATCCCTCCCTCCATGCTCCTCCCCTGGTCTCCTTTTCCTGGGGGCGGGAGATCCTGCCCCGGGCGGTGGTGGAAAAATTGACCAAGCGTTTCGTCCTCTTCGATCATCAGGGACTTCCGGTAAGGGTACGTCTCCGCCTTACCCTGAAACGTTATCTCACCCCGGAGGAGCAGAGGGAGGAACGGTCGCCGGAATCCGCGGATATAAGCAAACTTCATCTCCTGCGCGAGGACGAAAACCTTTTCCTGCTGGCCTTTCGAGAATACGGGACCCTTTCGGCCTGGAGACTCATTGCCCGGGAGAACCGGATCCGCAATCCCCTGGAGGTACCGGCCGGCACCCTGCTCAGGCTTCCTCCCGGGAGGGGTGACAATGCGTGAGGAACTGCGTTTCTATGCTCCGGGGTTTTCCCTAAAGGTGGAGGGGGAGGAGCCCGGTCCCCGGGGGTTCATTTGCCACCAGATTACGGTGGAACAGTCGGTGGAGGCCTCAGCACGCTTGAGTTTTTCCGTTTTCCGGGCCGGCACGGAAAAAGACCTGGCCCTGTGGCTGGAGGAGGCCCTTTCCTTTTTCCGGCTCGGGGGCCGGGTGGAGGCCCGGGCCGGTTACGGGGGAACCCGTCTCCTGATCTTCCGAGGGTGCCTCACCTCTATCTCCTATTCCCTTTCCGTGGACTCCATCGGGGAGATCCATCTGGAGGCTCAGGATTTTCTTTTCCTGCTTATGAAAGGACGGGCCCTTTCCTCCCGGCATCGGGGCGGTTTCAGTCAGGTCCGGGATCACGAGGTGGTGCGACAGGTAGTGGATCTTTACCCGGTCTTTGAGAGAAAGATCATCCAGGAGACCGAAAACCGACATCCCAAGGTCCAACAGAAACAGGAGGAATTCGATTACCAGTTTCTGAAACGGCTGGCTGAACGGAACGGATATCTTCTTTATAGCCGTCTGGATCAGGAGGAAGAAAAGACCGTTTTCTGTTTCGTAAATCCGGAGGAGGCCCACCGGCACGGTCGGAGGCACGAGCTTCTTTTCGGGCGGGAGCTTCGTTCCTTTACCCCGCAGTTCGATCTCAGCGGGATGATCTCCCGGGTGGTGGTGAGGGGCTGGGACCCGATGCGAAAAAAGGAGATCCAGGGGCAGGCCGAGGCCCGGGAGGGAGGTGCCACCGAAGAAATCCGGATCCTCTGGCCTTCGCCTCCTACCCTGGAGGTGTCCCTGCCGGTTCGGGACCGGCAGGAGGCCCGGAGTCGAGCCCAGGCCCTTCTCCGGAAACATCGCACCCTTCTCCAGGTGGAGGCCGAGAGTCTGGGGCTCCCGGAGATCCAGGCCGGAGATCGGGTGGAGGTGAAGGGTCTGCCTCTGGGCCGGGGCCCCGGCGGCACGGCCCTTGAGGGGGCCTTTCTGGTAACTCAGGCCACCCATCAGATCGGGGAGGGGGGATACCATCTGCGCATGAAACTGAAGAGGGGTCAAAAATGAGGTTTTTTGAGGATCCATCCCCGGAAAAACTTTACGGGATCTATGTGGCCATTGTGACGGACCATCGGGATCCGGAGGGACTGGGCCGGGTAAAGGTAACCTTTCCCTGGCGGGGCACCAGGGACGAGAGTTTCTGGGCCCGGGTGGTTTCCTTTGCCGCAGGCAACGACGCCGGGGCCTTCTTCCTGCCGGAAACAGGAGACGAGGTCCTGGTGGCCTTTGAGAACGGAGAACTGGAACACCCGGTAGTCCTGGGCGCCCTGTGGAACGGAAAGGACAAACCCCCGGCGGAACCGAAACGACGCATCATCCGCTCCCGCAGCGGTCACGAAGTGATCCTGCACGACGGGGAGGGAGAGGTAACCCTGCGTTCCTCCGGGGGAAGGGAGATCCAGCTCAAGGACTCCGGGAAGGTGGTGATTCGCGATGCCGCGGGCAACGAGATCGTGTTCCAGGAGGACCCGCCTTCCCTGCGGGTCAAGGGGGCCTTCCGGATGGAGATAGAGGCCCAGGAGATTCATCTCCAGGGAACGCGTATAGAGGTATCCGCGGATACGGAGCTGGTACTCCGCGGATCTCTGGTGAGGATCAATTAGGAGGTGCCTATGTTTCTGGCTCGCTGGACCGATCTTTCCACCCATGGGGGAAGGCTACTTCCTCCCGGAGCCACCCAGGTGTTGGCCGGGGGGCTACCGGTGGCTTTCCTGGGGAGCAATCACGTGTGTCCCCTGCCCTTTCATCCTCCGGGGGCACTGCTGGCCACCGGAACCCGGCTCCTGGTCCAGGGCGGGCCTGCCGGCCGGGTCCAGGATCCTCTGCCCTGTGGAGCCCAGGTCCTGACCGGGGAGTTCACTATCCTGGTGGGAGGATAGAACATGGATGATTTTCTGGGACGCGGACTGGCCCATCCCCTGAGGCTGAATCCGGAGGACGATCGCCTGCAACTCGTTTCCGGGGAGGAAAGCATCGCCCAGAGTATCCGTCTCATCCTGAGGACCCGCCCGGGGGAGAGAGTCACCCGGCCGGATTTCGGCTGTGCGGTGGAGGATCTCCTCTTCGGCCCGTTGAATACGGTCACTCTTTCCCGGATGGAAAACCGGGTGAAGGAGGCCCTGCGGCGTTTTGAACCTCGCATCCTGGTAGAGGAGGTCAGGGCCCGGGTCCACAGCACCGAGGGCTGCGTACTGGTGGAGGTGATCTATCGGATCCGGCGTACCAATAGCCGCCACAATCTGGTTTACCCCTTCTATCTGGAGGAACGATGAGCCTGCTCCTGGATCGAGATCTTCGTTCCCTTCTCCTTCAGGCCCTGGGGGCGGCCCTGGGAAGGGACCCTTCCTGGTCGCCCCGGGATCCGGTCCTGGGAGGAATTCTGGAGTTCCTGGCCCGCAGGCTGGAGGAGGCCCGGGAGGTCTCGGAGGCCTTACCCTCCAAGGTGCTCCTGCACCTCTATTCCCTCCTGGGGGTAGGGGTTCCGGACCCGGAACCCGCACGGACCGTGGTGGCCTTGAGGATCTCCGAACATGCTCCCGAGCCCCTGGTCCTGGAAAGAGGGCTGGCGGTGGCGGCCGGAGAGATCTCTTTTGAAACTGAGGAAGAAATCCTGGCCCTGCCCGGTGGGTTCTCCGCGGCCTATCTTTATCTTCCCGGGGAAAACTATGTGGCGGAGGTAGGCACGATCCTGCGCGGGGAGGGACTGGATCCGGAGGACCTGCCGCCGGGACGGCGCTTCGCCTTCCGGGTCCGTTTCTCCCGGGAGATCCTTTCCCCGGGGCAGAGATTTGCCCTGCAATTCACGGAACCACCGGGAGGCCTAGCCCTCTTTGCGGAGGGGAAGAACGGCCGCCGTCCCCTTCGGCCGGAGAAGGGATACTTCTCCCTGCCCCGGGATCTTTTGCCCCTGGAGGATACCCGGGGGAAATATTTCTATCTTTATGGAGAAAGCACCCACCCGGTCCCCGGAGAGGAATTCTTTTTGCTTCCCGGTCCTCGAAGGATAACCCATATTTTCTGCGGAGATCGTCCTCTGGAACCCGAAGAACCCCTGTTTCTGGGGGCGCTGGGCCTCGGCCCCCGGATCTATGCTCCGGAGGAGGCGCAGGAGCACCTGGCCCTGCGCAATCCTCTGGGCCAGCCACCGCTGCCCGGAGCAAGTCTCTATCTGGGTGGATTCTGGCTCCTGCCCGGAACACGCTGTCGAATAGAGACCCACGGGATTCGCCTGGCGGATCTGTCCTGGGAATACTTCGATGGAGAAACCTGGAAAGCCCTTTCACTCCGGAACAGGGAGATCCTTCTGCCCGGGGACCTGGCTCCTACCGAGGTAAACCGGGTCTGGGCCCGGTGGATCCGGATCCGTTATCAGGGGCCCTTTGTTCCCCCGGACGAAGGCCGAAGCCCGGATTACTATTTGAGCTTTTCCTTTTTCCTGGCCGGGGGTTCCTTTTCTCCGGAGGAAATCCAGATCTCCAATCTGGGAGAGAAGGGAGACTCTTTCCCTCAGAGGGCTCCGGAACACGGATTATCCCCAAAGGAAGCCGCTCTTTATCTCCGGCTGGAGAATCCCTGCTCCGGTGGTCCGGTCAGTCTTTATTTTGCCGGTGAAGCCCCGGAGGAGATCCTTCAAAGGGTGGAAGTTTCCACGGCTTCCGGTTTCCGGGCCGTGAGTTTCAGGGATACGACCCGAAGGCTCCGAGGTCCGGGATTTCTGTATCTTTATCTTCCGGAGGACTTTTCCCCCCGGACCCTTTTCGGAGAGGAGGGAGCCTGGGTACGTCTGGTCCTCAGGGGGGAAGTCTTCCGGAGATCCCGGATAGAGGGCCTGTATCTCAACGCCTTGCCGGTGCGCGAGGGAGAGGGCCTCCGGTTCCTGTCCCGGAGCACCGGACAGCCGGGTCAGACATTGCAACTGAAACCCCTGGCCGGAAGGGTCCGGGTTCAGGTAAACGGTCGCAGCTGGAGGGTGGTGGACGATCTCCGTCCCTTCGGCCCCGGGGATGAGGTGGTGGAACTGGATCCCGAGGAGGGGCGCCTGCGGTTTGGGGACGGGGTTCACGGAGCCATTCCGAAGCGCGGGGCCGTAATCCAGGTGGATTACCTAAGCCACCACGGAGACCGGGGGAATCTTCCCGCGGGAAGCCTCCAGGAGGTGGTTTCTCCCCCGCCCTTTGTGGAAGGGGTACATCAGATCGAAGCCGCGGTGGGTGGAAGGACCCGGGTGCCCCCGGAAACCCTTCTGGAGCAGCTACCCGCCGGCCTTCGCCATCGTTACCGTGCCCTTACCCGGAACGATCTCGAAGACCTTTTAAGCCAGATAGAGGGAATAAAACGCCTTCTGCCGGAGATCCTCGGGTCCACTCTCCTCCTTTACGTTCTTCCCCGAGCCGAGGATCCTTCACCCCGGATATCCCGGGGGCTGGAGGAGAGGATCCGGGAAAGACTGGCCGGGGCCCTGCCTCTCACCCTAGGGGACCTGGAGATAAGGGACCCTGTCTATGTCCCGGTGGAGGTAAAGGCCCGGCTAATCCTAGAACCCGGGGTCTCTCTGCGACGGGCCCTGTCTCTGGCTCAGGACAAGCTTCGGAATTTTCTACACCCGGTGCAGGGAAACTTTGATCGGCAGGGATTTCCCTTTGGGCAGTTCCCGTATTTCTCGGATTTTTATCGTCTTCTTCACCAGATTCCGGCTGTCCGGGCGGTGAAAGAACTGGAGGTCAGCGTACGGGTGGGAAAGGAGACCCGCCCCTACCTTCAGGGACACCCCCCGGTCCTTCCCCGGGGGGCCCTGCCC
>NZ_WFVX01000129.1:0-4742 GCF_015491435.1 Thermosulfurimonas sp. | reverse complement strand
TCGGAGACACCTCACCCGATGATGGGGACGGATCTCTTTTAGTTCCGGGTGTTTTTCGACGCAGAGGGAGATTTTTTCCGGACAGCGGGGCGCAAAGCGGCACCCCCGGGGCCAGGTGCCCGGCGGGGGGACCTGGCCGGGCAGGACCTCCAGTTTTCTGGTTCCCAGGCGGGGAAAGGCCGCCAGCAGGGCCCGGGTGTAAGGATGGAGCGGAGAGGAGAAGAGTTCGTCCCGGGGGGCTTCCTCCACGATTTCACCGGCGTACATGACTGCCACCCGATCCGCCACCTCCCGGATCACCGCCAGATCGTGCGAGATGAAGAGGATGGAAAGTCCCCGTCGGGTCCGCAGTTCCAGGAAGAGTTCCAGGATCTGGGCCTGTACGGTGACGTCCAGAGCGGTGGTGGGTTCGTCCGCCACCAGCAGGTCCGGATCTCCGGCCAGGGCCATGGCGATCATGACCCGCTGACGCATTCCTCCGGAGAGTTCGTGAGGATAGTTGCGCAGCCGGAGTTCGGGGTCGGGAAGCCCGGCTTCGGAAAAGAGCCTCACGGTTTCCTGCCGGGCGGTTTCTCCGGAAAGCCCCCGGTGAAGATGTAAGACCTCCTCCACCTGGTGCCCTACGGTGAAGACCGGATTGAGGGCATTCAGGGGTTCCTGAAAGATAAGTCCGAGGTGTCGGCCCCTGAATTTACGACGCTTTTCTTCCGGGAGGGAGAGGAGATCCGTATCCCGAAAGACCACCCTGCCGGAGAGAGGTTTTACCCCGGGGGGAAAGAGGGCCAGACAGGCGAGACCGGTAAGGGATTTACCGCAGCCGCTTTCCCCCACCAGACCGAAGATCTCTCCGGCCCGCAAACGGAAAGAAACCCTTCCCACCAGGGGGTAAGGTCGTCCCCGGCATCCCAGGACCAGATCTTGGACTTGGAGGAGGGTTCCACCCTCCACCGATTAGGCTCAGCCTCCGCCGCAGCGTCGGAGTTCCGCAGCCAGGATTTCGCGCGGAGTGGCCTCGCGCACCGCCCGGATGCGGACCCGCATGAGGACGTTTTTGCCGGCGGCGGGGTGATTGAAATCCACCTTGATGCGGTTGCCTTTCACCTCCAGGATCTTGAAGAAGGTCTTCTGCCCGAAAGGTCCGGTCTCCTCATAATAGGCGCCGGGGCGAACCTTTTCCGGGTGTTTGAGCCGGGAAAGGGGGATTTCCTTTATCAGGTGGGCCCGATGAGGGCCGTAGGCCTGTTCCGGGGGGATGGTGATTACCACCTCGTCGTTCTCCTTGGCCCCCTCGATGGCCTTCTCCAGCAGAGGGAGCACCGGCTCCCGCCCGAAGATGAAGGAGGCCTCCATGGGCTTCCTGAACCACTCCGGAGCTTCCTCACCCTCGATGTCCAGGGAATAGGTGAGTACCACCACCCTGTCCGGACCAACCCTTAAAGGTTCCATAGCTACCTCCCGGGAGACTTTGATTCTAATTAAACCCCGGAAACCAGAGAAGGTCAATCGGAAAAGCCCCCTTCCCTCCGGCGAAAGGGTGTTTAACTTTGAAAAAGGAATTAAGGCTCCGGGCCAGAGTCATGCGGGGGCAGGGGGTGAAATTCAGGGAGCATCTTAGACTTGACTTTCCCTAAAAAACGTTTTAAATAGATTTCAAGAAAAATATAAAAGGAGGTTGAGTTATGTGTATTAGACCCGGGTTGATGGCTCCTGACTTTGAGGCTCAGGCTTATGCGGATGGCGAGATCAAGACGGTAAGGCTTTCCGATTATCGGGGCAAATGGGTGCTTCTGGTCTTTTATCCCGCTGATTTTACCTTTGTCTGTCCCACGGAGCTGGTGGCCATAGCCAAGAAATACCGGGATCTTCAGGAGATGGGGGTAGAGGTCCTGGGGATCAGTATAGATACGCCCTTCGTGCACAAGGTCTGGCAGGAGACCGAACTCTCCAAGATGATCGAGGGTGGGGTTCCCTTCCCCCTGCTTTCCGATCCGGCCGGAAAGATCGGTCAACTTTACGGGGTATATGATGATAAACAGGGTCTCAATCTGCGGGGGACCTTCCTCATCGATCCGGATGGGGTGATTCAGTTCATGGATATCCTTAATGCTCCGGTGGGTCGCAATGCCGACGAACTCCTGCGCAGGATCAAGGCCTTCCAGCATGTACGCCGCACCGGAGGGGCCGAGGTCTGTCCGGCCCACTGGGAACCCGGTAAACCCACCCTTAAACCCGGGGCGGAACTGGCCGGAAAGGTCTATGAGACCTGGAAGGCCGAACTGGTGGATTAACGTTCTTCCCAAATTTTAGCCAGGAGGGAAATCATGCGTAGAATGGGAGTATGGTTATGGATGGTGGTGGCTTTGTGGGCCCTTACGGTTCTCCCGGCCCTGGCCGGGGATCAGGATCTCCTGAAGAAGGCTCGTAGATACTTCGAGCCTTTGCCGGAAAAACCCCCGGCCCTTAAAGACAATCCTCTCACTCCGGCCAAGATCAAGCTGGGCAAGATGCTCTATTTCGATCCCCGCCTCTCGGCCTCCCAGCTCATAAGCTGTAACACCTGTCACAACCTCTCCCTGGCCGGGGTGGATCTCCAGGAAACCTCCACCGGTCACATGTGGCAGAGGGGGCCGCGTAATGCTCCCACCGTGCTCAACTCCGTCTTTAACACCGCTCAGTTCTGGGACGGACGGGCCAAGGACCTCGAGGAACAGGCCAAGGGCCCGGTTCAGGCCTCGGTGGAGATGAGCAACACCCCGGAGCGGGTGGTGGCCACCCTCAAGTCCATTCCCGAATACGTGGAGATGTTCCGTAAGGCCTTCCCCGGCGAAAAGGACCCGGTAACCTTCGACAATATGGCCAAGGCCATTGAGGCCTTTGAGGCCACCCTCCTTACCCCGGATTCCCCCTTCGACCGGTTCCTGAAGGGCGATACCTCCGCCCTTACCCGCGAACAGAAAGAGGGCCTGCGTCTTTTCATGGAAAAGGGATGCGCCAATTGCCATAACGGCGTCAACGTGGGAGGCCGGATGTACGCTCCCTTCGGGGTGGTGGAACGTCCCGGCGCGGATGTCCTGCCTCCCGGCGACAAAGGCCGTTTTGCGGTGACCCACACCGCCTCCGATGAATACGTGTTCAAGGTGCCCTCCCTGCGAAACGTGGCCCTTACCTATCCCTATTTCCATTCCGGTAAAGTATGGCGTCTGGAGGATGCCGTGGCCATCATGGGTACGGCCCAGCTGGGGGCCAACCTCACCCCGGAGGAGGTGAAAAAGATCACCGCTTTCCTGCACTCCCTGACCGGGAAACAGCCCCGGATCGTCCTGCCCATCCTTCCGCCCAGCACCGATCGCACCCCCAAACCGGTCCTGGGAAAACTCAAATAAGTCTCTCAGGGGGCGGCCCGGCCGCCCCCTTCCTTCTCTTTGCCGCCGGGGGTATGTTTAGATCGTGCGTCCCCTGCGGCTGCGTCTTCAGGCTTTCGGCCCCTATCTCCGGGCGGTGGAGGTGGATTTCAGGGTCTTTGAGGGCTTCGGGCTCTTTCTCATCGCTGGTCCCACCGGAGCCGGAAAGACCACCCTTTTTGATGCCCTGACCTTTGCCCTTTACGGGGAAGCCAGCCTGGAGGAAAAGAAGGACCGGGATCTGCGCAATCTCCGGGCCCCCCGCACCGTACCCACCCTGGTGGAATACGAATTCAGCCTGCGCGGAAGACGTTTCCGGGTGGTCCGGAGCCTGCGATGGAGCGGGAAAAACGTGCACAAGGAAGCCGCCCTCTGGGCCGAGGGACGGCTCCTCACCCAGAAACTCAGCGAGGTTACCTCCAGGGTGCGGGAACTCCTGGGATTTTCGGCCCGGGAGTTCCGGCGGGTCCTGCTCATTCCCCAAGGACGTTTCCGGGACCTCCTCCTGGCCCGCTCCGAGGAACGGGAGCACCTCCTGCGTACGGTCTTCCAGACCGAATCCCTGTCCCGGCTGGAGGAGGTGTTCAAGGAGATGGAGGCCGAGGCCCGGGATACCTGGCAGGCCCTGTATCAGAGGCGGGAGGCCCTGCTCCGATCCTCCGGGTTTGAGGAGGAGTCCTCGCTGGAGGAACATCTCCGCAGCCTGCGGGAGAAAAAGAGAGCCCTAGAGGAAAGGGTCAGCCGGCTTCTCACCACGCACCGACGACTGCTCCGGGAACTGGAAGAGGCCCGGGAACTGGCGGCAAAATTTGCGGAAAAGCAACAGGTGGAGGACCGGCTGCGGGAGCTGGCGGCCAGGCGCCCGGAAATGGAAAAACGCCGGGAGGAACTGGCCCTGCTGGATAGGGTAAGGGAATGTCTGCCCCTCTATCAGGCCTTGAGGGATCTGGAGGAGGAGATTTCCCGGGAGACCCGGCGGCTGCAGGAAGTGGAGGCCGAACTCAAGGAGCTTGAGGAGGCCTCCCGGGAGACCGCAGAAAGGCTGCACTCCCTCCGGTCCCAGGCTCAGGAGATGGAGGATCTGCGGGAGAAATTGCGGGAGTTACGGGAGACCCTGACCCGGCTTGAGGAATGGAGGGATCTCGCCCGAAAGAGAAAGGACCTCCGGAGGAGGTTGGCCGGCTACGAGCAAAAAATGGAGGAAACCCGCTCCGCCCTCCGTCAGAAGGAACAGGAACTGACCGAACTGGAGGCCGAGGAAGCCCGGAAGATGCCCCTGGTAACGGATCTTCTTAGCCAGGCCGAGAGGCGACACCGGATCCGGGAATGGCTGGAGAAAGC
>NZ_WFVX01000128.1:0-20327 GCF_015491435.1 Thermosulfurimonas sp. | reverse complement strand
TTTCGAGGTTCCTCTGGCCCTGGAAAAGGAGAAGAATCTCACCGCCGAAATCCGGCTGAGACTTTCGGCCCGGGGGCAACTTCTGGATTATCAATGGATAAAGCACTCGGGTAATCCCCTTTTCGATCGGGCGGCCGAAGCGGCGATAAAGGCCGCGGCTCCCTATCCCGCCCCGGGTCAGCCCTGCACGGTAAGGGTGATCTTCACCCCCCGGGGCCTTTCCTAGGTTTCCTCCACCCGTTCTACCCGGCGGGCCTTCCCCTCGCTGCGGGGAAGATCTCCCTCCCGAAGGAGTTTTACCCGGGCGTGGAATCCGAGGAAATTGTAGATCTCCTCCTCCAGCCGCCGGGAGAGCCCCTCCTCCAGTTGTCGGCATTCCACCAGGATTTCCACGAAGTCCTTTCCAGCCTTTTTGCCTATCCGGATGAGATATTCCGGGGTGGTCTCCGGATGACGCATGAGGATTTCTTCGATCTGGCGGGGGTAGAAGTTTACCCCTTTGGCCTTGAGCATATCGTCGGTGCGTCCGCGGATACGATCCACCCGAAGCATGGTCCTCCCGCAGGAACAGCGTTCCCGGGAGATGATCCGGGTAATGTCTCGGGTGCGATAGCGGATAAGGGGCAACCCTTCCCGGGTCAGGGTGGTGACCACCATCTCGCCTTCCCTTCCATCGGGAAGCACCTCTCCAGTTTCGGGGTCCACGATCTCCACCAGGTAATGGTCCTCCCAGATGTGGATACCCTCATGAGCCCGACAATCTATGCCCAGCCCCACCCCACCGGTTTCGGTCATACCTATGATATCGAAGGTCTCGATGCCCATGGATTCCTCGATATACTTGCGGGTTTCGTCGCTCCAGACCTCGGCTCCGAAGATTCCCACCCGAAGCCGGGTCTCGCGAAAGTCAAACCCCTCCTTCCGGGCCACCTCAATGAGTCGGAGGGGATAAGAGGAGATGGCCGCCAGGGCGGTGGTGCCGAAATCGCGCATGAACTTGAGCTGCATGAGGGTGCGTCCCGGACCTATGGGCACCACAAAGCAACCGATCCTTTCCGCACCGTAATGGAACCCGAAACCCCCGTTAAAGAGCCCGAACCCCGGGGTGATCTGAAGTACATCCGCAGGGGTGAGGCCGGCGGCGGTCAAACATCGAGCCATGATTTCGGCCCATTGCTCTACGTCCGCCCGGGTGAAGGGGTTGATTACCGGGGTGCCGGTGGTCCCGGAGGACATGTGAAATCGGACCAGGGCTTCCTTCAGGGCACAGGCCAGCCCCAGGGGATAGGCCCGGCGCAGCTCGTCCTTGGTGATAAAGGGAAGTTCCCGGATCTGGGAGAGGTCGGTGAGGTCTTCAGGCCTGAGATCCCCGAATCTTTGGGCATAGCGGGGGTTGTGGTTGCGGATATGTTCCAGGGTTGTTCTTAGCCGTTTGAGTTGCAGTTTTTCCAGTTCCTCCCGGGGCATGGTTTCCAGACGCGCCTGATACATCTTACCTCCCCTGGGTTCGAGCCTTTTCCACGGTGCGCTTGAATCCTTCCCGGGAACGTTCAATGGTGGCTTCATCCACACAGAAGGCCAGACGAATGTGTCCCGGAGCCCCGAAGCCCCGCCCCGGAACCGCCAGGATCAGTTCTTCCTGAAGGAGGCGACAGAATTCCACGTCATCCCCCGGGGTGCGGGGGAAGACATAAAAGGCCCCCTCGGGACGGATGAATTCCAGACCGGCCTCCTCCAGGATGGAGCAGAGGAGATCTCTCCGGCGTTCATAAACGGAAACATCCACCAACGCGGTGGCGCATCGGGCCACCAGACGCTGGGCCAGGGCCGGGGCATTGACAAACCCCAGGATGCGGTTGGCCAGGATCAGGGCCGCAAGGACGGAATCCTTCTCCGGCATTTCCGGATGCACGGCCACAAAACCGATCCGTTCTCCGGGAAGGCTGAGTTCCTTGGAGAAGCTCCCCACCACCAGGCTTGCCGGGTAGTGTTGGAAGATAGAGGGGACCTTCCGGCCGTCGAAGACCAGATTCCGATAGGGTTCGTCCGAAACCAGATAGAGGGTTCGGTTCAGGGTCCGGCTTTTTTCCTGGAGGATCCGGCTCAGACCGGCGATATCCTCCTCGGGGTAAATGCGCCCGGTGGGATTGTGGGGAGAATTGATCAGTACCGCTTTGGTGCGCGGGCCTATGGCCTTCTCCAGGGCCTCCAGATCCAGGGAAAAATCCGGCCGGGTGGGGACCGGCCGGGGAACCCCCCGGTGGTTTTCCACATAGAACCCGTACTCTACAAAGAAGGGCGAGGGGAAGACCACCTCATCGCCGGGATCAAGCAGGGCCTTGAAGATAATATTAAGCCCTCCGGCAGCCCCGCAGGTGAGAATCACCTCCTCCGCGGAAACCGGCACCCCCTGCTCCCGGGTTATTTTTTCGGCCATGGCCTCACGGGCAAAGGGGAAGCCCGCATTGGGCATGTAGGCATGGAGCTCCGGTCTGTCCTCGGAGAGGAGTTCCCGCAGGGCCTGGCTCACCTCCGGAGGGGGAGGAACGTCGGGGTTGCCCAGACTGAAATCGCAGACCCGGTCCGCACCGTAACGGGCCTTGAGGCGGGCCCCCTCCTCGAACATCCTGCGGATCCAGGAGGCCCGTTCGAGATAGTCCTTTATTTGAGCGGCGATCATCGAGAACTCCTTTCGGGGCTGATTTTTACTACAAAACCAAGAAAAAATAAAGATGCGGGGATGGAGACCAGCCCGGCGGAAAAGGTTCGGAAGACCATCTCCGCCGGAAATAGCTCACCACCCCGATAGGCAGGGCAGAGATCAGCAGGGCCCAGGGGGAGAAGTCCTTGGGAGTCATCAGAGGGACCAGTACCGGGAAAAGAACTGCCGCGTTTCCCGCAGGTACTCACGAAAGGAAGCGGAGGGTTCGCCCCGGATCTCCACCCTCTTTTGGCCGGAAAGGACCTTGATCACCTCGGCCACGCTTTCGGCCAGCCCGGTAAGATCGTAGCCCCCCTCCAGGGTGAGGAGGATACGTCCCTCCGCGGTCTCCTCGGCGATTTCCTGAATCACTTCGGCCATGGCCCCGAATCCTTCGGCCGAAAGGCGCATTCCTCCCAGAGGGTCGTTGCGGTGGGGGTCAAAACCCGCGGAGACCAGGATTAATTCAGGCCGATATTGAAGGGCGATGGGACGGAGGATTTCCTTGAACACCGCCAGGTATTCCACATCCCCCTGACCGGCCGGAAGGGGAACGTTGACCGTAAAACCGGTGCCTTCTTCCCGCCCCACCTCCTCCATGCGGCCGGTGCCCGGATAGTAGGGGAACTGATGCAGGGAAAAATAAAGCACCTCCCGCCGGCGATAAAAGGCGTGTTGGGTGCCGTTTCCGTGATGGAGGTCCCAGTCCACGATGAGGATCCGGGAGAATTTGAGGACCCTCAGGGCGTAATGGGCGGCCAGAGCCACGTTGTTGAAGAGGCAAAACCCCATGGCCTGATCATACTCGGCATGATGCCCGGGAGGCCGCACCAGACAGAAGACCACCCGATAATTTTCCCGGAAGATCTCGTCCAGACCCTCGAACTGGGCTCCCACGGCGTGAAGAGCGGCCTCGAAGGAGTCCTCGGAGGTGGCGGTATCCGGGTCCAGTTGAACCGAGGCCTTTCCAGCGGTGGAGGCCACCCGTTCATAATGGGCCTCGCTGTGGTTCCACAGGATTTCCTCCCGCCGGGCCCGCCGGGGAGAAAGATATTCCACCAGGCCGGAGAGGTCCTCACGCTCCAGCCTCTCCCGGATGGCGGTTAATCTTTCCGGCCTTTCCGGATGAAAGGCCCCGGGTACATGCCGCAGAAAGATGGGGTCATACACCAGACCTATCTTCATCCTTGACCTCCTAGTGCAGGAAATAATTCTTTAATCCCTGCCACCATGTATTCTACCGCGATAACCGAAAGAAGAAGACCCATAATTCGCACCAGCAGATTGGCCCCGGTGTGTCCCAGAAAGCGAGCGATGCGCGAGGCCTGCGTAAAGATGAGGAAGGTGCTGGTCATGACCAGGGCACAGGCCAGAAGTACGATGAGCTTGGCCGGGAGGGATTCGCCGCCGGAAAGGACGATGACCGTGGTTATGGCCCCGGGGCCGGCCAGGATGGGGACCGCCAGGGGGACCAGGGCCACGTCTTCTCGCTGGCGGCTTTCCTCCTCTTCCGGAGGGGTGCTTTTGGTGCTTCGGGGTTTGGCCTGGAGCATATCCAGGGCAATGATGAAAAGGAGGGCCCCGCCGGCCACCCGGAACGAGCCCAGGGAGATCTGAAAGAAGGAAAGGATCCTCTCCCCCAGCAGGACAAAGACCGCCAGCACCAGGAAAGCCGCCACCACAGCCTTAAGGGCCGTGGCCCTTCTCTGGGATTCGCTTTCCCGGGCGGTGAGACTCAGGAAGAGGGGGATCCCTCCTATAGGGTCCACGATGATAAAGATGGCCACGAAGGTCTTGAAGAGGAGCTTAAGTTCGAGCACTTTTTACCCCGCGAAGATAGACCAGGGCCCCGGGCAGAGCCCCGGTCAGCACGGTGGAATAGACCAGGAGCCCCAGCAGCAGGGCCTTTTCCTGGGGAACCCCCCGGAGTCCCATAAAATAGACCAGGCTGCCCTCTCGCAGCCCCAGCCCTCCCAGGCTTACGGGAAGGGAGGAGAGAAATCCGGTAATGGGAACAATGACGAAGTACAGGCTCCAGGGAAGGCGGATATGGAGCCCCTGAGCCATCACCGCGAACTGAAAGACGTAAAGGACCTGAACCACCAGTCCGTAAAGGAATACCGCCCCCGCATCCGGCCAGACCAGAGGAGCAAGGCTCCGATTCCTCCGGAGGGAGGCCCAGAGGGAGATAACCCCGCCCCCGATCACCACCGCCAGGGCCCATACCTCCACGGTGAGACGGACATGCCGGGGGATAAACCCCCCGTAAAAGGGCAGAAAAAGGAGGAGCAGAAAACAGATGGCCATGAGACCGGCTCCCCGGTCCACCAGCACACTGAAGGAACTTTCCTTTAACCCGAATCCGTCCCGCACCAGATAGTATCCCCTTACCACATCGCCTCCCATGAAGCCGGGAAGAAAGGTATTCACATACATATTGAGGAGGTAGAGTTTCAGGAAATAGAGGTAAGGTTTCCGGAATCCCAGGGTCTTACAGATATAACGCCAGCGGGCCACACTGGCGGCCTGAAACAGGGCGTAAAATACCAGACCCGCCAGCCACCAGCCGGGGGGATAGTTCAGGAGGGCTTTTTTAAGAGCCGTCCAGTCGCTTCTTTGCAGCAGGTAGAAGATGATCCCGGCGCTTATCGCCAGGCGCAGGAGGAATCCGGCGGTTTTTTTCAAGGCAGGCTCTCCCTTACCGCGTAGATCTTGCGTCCGCTTCCCTCATAATAGCTGCGCACCAGGAGTTCAGCCAGAAGTCCGGTTCCCAGGAGGTTTACTCCGGTGATGATAAGCAGGGCACCGAGGAGCAGGAGGGGGCGCTGTCCGATCCGTTGGTGGTAGAAGATTTTGAGGATGGAGAGATAACTTTCGATGCAAAAGCCGCTTACAAACAGAAAGAGCCCCAGGAGCCCGAAGAAATGCAGCGGACGGGTGGCAAAACGCTGAAAAAAGAACATGAGCAGAAGATCCAGAAGCACCCGGTAGGTGCGGGAAAGACCGTACTTGCTTTGACCGAAACGGCGGGGATAATGCCGCACCGGGACCTCGGTGATGCGGGCCCCGCGCAGATCGGTAAGCACCGGAATAAAACGGTGCAGCTCCCCGTAGATGGGGATGCCCTGGATCACCTCCCGCCGGTAGGCCTTGAGGGTGCAGCCGTAATCGTGGATTCGCACCCCGGTGATCCTTCCGATAAGCCAGTTGGCCACCCGGGAGGGAATTTTTCGGGAAAGCCAGGGGTCCTGCCGGTCTTTGCGCCAGCCGGATACCACGTCGTACCCCTCCTCGAGCTTGGCCAGGAGCAGGGGGATGTCGGCGGGATCATTCTGGAGATCCGCATCCAGGGTGACGATGATCTTTCCCCGGGCGGCCTCGATGCCGCAGGTCAAAGCCGCGCTCTGGCCGAAATTACGGCGCAAAATAAACCCGCGCAGCCAGGGATAGCGCTTTACCGCCTGGCGCAATATTTCCGGGGTGCCATCGGTGGAACCGTCATCCACGATGATGACCTCCACCGGCCGCCCCAGCTCCGGGAGCACCTCCTCCAGACGGGCCAGTAGGCGCGGAAGGGCTTCCTCTTCATTATAAGCCGGAATGACCACCGATACTTCTGGTTCCATAGGTATTACCTTATACCGGAGAGAACCCCTTTCCTCAACCGAAGTCGCTCCGGAGATGGGCCAGAGGGAATTGACAGATTCGGTATCTGTTCTAACCTGAAACAAATTTTAAGAAGGAGGAAAGGCATGAAGAGTCTTAAGGGAACCCGGACGGAGAAGAATTTGCTTACCGCCTTTGCCGGGGAGTCGCAGGCCCGGAACCGTTATACTTATTTTGCCTCCCAGGCCAAGAAGGAAGGGTATCAACGCATTGCGGACATTTTCCTCGAGACCGCGGAACAGGAGAAGGAACACGCCAAGCGTCTTTTCAAGTTCCTAGAAGGGGGAGAGGTAGAGATCCAGGCGGCCTATCCGGCCGGAAAGATCGGAAACACCCTGGAAAACCTTCTGGCTGCGGCGGAGGGGGAGAATTACGAGCATTCCCAGATGTACCCCGAGTTCGCGAAGGTGGCCAGGGAGGAGGGGTTTCCGGAGATCGCCGCGGTGCTTGAGGCCATAGCCGAGGCGGAAAAGTTCCACGAGAAGCGTTACCGGGCCCTGGCCGAAAGGATCAAGGACGGCACCCTTTTTAAGCGCGAGGAACCCATCGTCTGGCGGTGCCGTAATTGTGGATATATTCACGTAGGGTCCGAGGCGCCGGAAAAGTGTCCGGCCTGCGCCCATCCCCGCGGCTACTTCGAGCCGGTATGCGAGAACTGGTAGAGCATTCTCGTCTTGACAGGTTCGGAGGGGGCGATTAAGCTAAAATCGTCCACCCTCCGGTGGGGCCGTAGCTCAGTTGGGAGAGCGCGTGAATGGCATTCACGAGGTCGTGGGTTCAAGTCCCACCGGCTCCACCAATTCTTTGGTAAGCCTCGCGGTAGATGCGGCGCAACATACAGTTGGTGTAGTGGGGCCGTGTGTTGTATCCCCTGCGCTTGTGTTCAAAGATGAAAAGAGATCCCCCTGCGTCCTGTGCGGACGCGGGGGTTTTATTTCTTATGCTGCTTTCTTGAGGACCTCGGGCTCGGAGGGAAAACTTTCCACTAGAAGCCTGGCGAGTTCCACCTTTTGGCTGGCGTTGTCTATGTCTATGCCCACCACGTTTCCGTGCTCGTCAAGGTCTAGGACCACGCCTTCGGCCACTTCCACGGCATCCACGCCGGGTTTTTCGGAAAGGTCAATGTAAAGGGAATCGGTTTCGGGATAATACCTGAGCCTCATAGTTTAAACCCCCTGTCGGGAAAGGCATTGTGGATGGTTGTTTTATTTATAGCTTAAATCTATCGCACCTACTCCACCATTTCCCTATCACGCTTTGCGGTAGATGCGGCGTAACATACGGTCAGTGTAGTGGGTCCACGTGTTGTATCCCCTGCGCTTGTGTTCAAAGATGAAAAGAGAGCCCCCTGCGTCCCGTGCGGACGCGGGGGTTTTATTTCGGAGGGGAGTTACCTCCTTTCTTCTTTCCGCCGTTTGTTAAACCCCTCCACAGCTTTTACCCTTCCCCGGTAGAGGATAAACCAGACGAAAATCTTTGTGTCTTCGTTAAGCTCGATGAAAAATTCTTTTCCGTCACCGGAGAGGATTATATCACTCCTCCATCACACGGCGGGTAGTCTTGTTCGGAATCCGGAGCCCCGGTTAAAAGAAATAGTAAAAGCTGGTCATGAAGCGGTTGAGGCGTCCGTCGTCGCCGTCGCTCTTGCGATAATCGCAATCAATGTACATATACTCCCCGCCCAGGGCGAATTCCCGGGTAAAACGGTAAAGGAAGTTGGCATAATACATCTGCTGCTGTAAGCGGGCTCCGGATACTCCCTTGAGATCCCCATCGTCGGGGTTATCTATCCCCCAGCCGAAATGGGTGACCAGTTTCGGGGTCCAGAAGATTTCCAGTTCCACCCAGCCACCGCGGGCGTCGATTTCATCCACGTCTTTAATCTTACCGCCGTTCGTGTATTTGGTGCGCAGGTCGGTGACGTAACGGCCATTGTCCAGGTAAAAACGGGTCCCCTGGTTCACCCCACCGGTGTAGTAACCGTCCAGGTTGGTCCCGGTCCAGATTTCGCCCAGGATAAAGGCCTTGCGAGCAAAGGAAAGGGGAAGCGGAACCTTAAGTTCCAGGCCCAGCGAATAGCTATCCGCATCCTCGGTGCCTTCCACGGTGTCATACTCTTCCTCGGAATAATGTCCCCACAGGGCTATTAAGGCCGGTTGCCCCAGGATTTTGGTGGTATAAGAGATGCGCCCTTCCAAGCCCGGATATCCGGCCCGGTCCGAGGGATCCTCATCCCATACGATCCCCTCCATCCGGGGGAAGGCGTAAGGTTTCTCCAGAGCGGCCTCGAATTTTAAACGCCCCCGGGAGAGATCAAACCATTTGGTGAGGCGTATCTGGGGCATTCGATAGCCGATGTTGCCCATAAAGGTCCCGGCAGGAAAGTTGGAAAGATGGGGGTAAAGCTGAGAAATGGTCAGCCAGTCAAGCCCGGCCAGCAACTGCCAGGTCCCTTTTTCCACCCCCACGAAAACCCGCCGGGCCCGAAGAGGGGAATGGTTTGGATTCCAGGGTAAGGTGTCCTCTTCGTTACTCTGGGTATAGAAATCCATTTCCAGCTTTCCGAAAAGGCGCCACCGGTGATAGTCCTTGTAAAGATTGAAACCGAACCGGCTGTGCCGGAAATTGATGGTAAAGGTGGAATCGGCCCCGTACTTGTGTCCGCCATGGAGGTTGTGTTCCGGCAGAACCCAAAGGACATATTCATCCCCCACGGCGTTGGCATCCTGCCAGACGGCATCTATCTTGAGAAAACCGTAAAAATCAACCCCGCTGGGCGAGGACCCGTAAGCCCCTTTGCTGAAAAAGCTGGGTTTCTTTGGAGGGTAAGAGACCCTGCTCGAAGGGCTGGAGGAAGGCGGAACCCTCTGGGCCTTGATCTGTTCCAGCTCCCTTTTGAGTTCGGCGTTTTCCTTTTTCAGTTCCTGCACCTCTTTGAGGAGCTGGTGCACCAGGGATCGCAGGTCCTCATCCCCGGAAGAGGCTCTGACTCCCTTTCCGACCCCCAACAGCATCGAGATCAGGACCAAAAAGACCCCTATCTTCTTCACCACCGACCTCCTTCTGGGGCTTTACTTCCTCATAGCAGAGGCTTTGAGGTGTGACAAGGCCTTACAAGCCGGTAAGGGCTATCTGCGACCTTACCGCCCGGGCGGAGGCCTCGAGGGCCTGTCTTTCCTCCTCGGTGAGGCTGAATTCCAGGATCCTTTCCAGGCCTTTGCGGCCCAGGACCACCGGCACACCGAGAAATACCTCCGAGAGGCCGAACTCCCCTTCCAGCCATACCGAACAGGTGAGGACCCGTTTCTGGTCCCGCAATATGGCTTCGGCCATCTCCGCAGCGGCCAGTCCGGGGGTGGTAAAGGCGCTTCCGGTCTTGAGATAGGAAACGATCTCCCCTCCGCCCTTCCGGGTGCGCTCCACGATCTCTTCTATTTTTTCCGGAGCGAGAAGTTCGGTCACCGGAATGCCGGCCACGTTGGCCAGTCTTACCAGGGGTAGCATGTGATCACCGTGGATGCCTATCACCAGGGCCTGGACATCGCGGGGGGATACCCCCAGGGCCTGAGCCAGAAAATACCGATACCGGGCCGAATCCAGCACCCCGGCCATTCCCAGGACCCGTTCCCGAGGGAACCCCGTAACCCGGAAGGCCACATAGACCATGGCGTCGATGGGATTGGTGACCACAATGAGGATGCTTTCGGGGGCGTATTTTCGCACCTCCTCGGCACAGGAACGAACGATCTCCATATTGGTGCGGAGGAGGTCCTCCCGGCTCATCCCGGGTTTGCGGGGGCGTCCGGCGGTGATGATCACCACCTCGGCCCCGGAAAGGGCGGAGAAATCCTCCGTTCCCAGGATTCTTCCGGTAAAGCCCTCCAGCGGGGCTCCCTGAGCCAGATCCAGGGCCTTTCCCCGCGCCAGGTCGGGCACGATATCCACCAGAACGATCTCCTCGGCCATTCTTTTGACCGCCGCCCAGTGGGCCACCGAGGTCCCCACCGCTCCGGCTCCGATAATGGCCAGCTTGCTCATGAGAGGCCTCCTTATCAACTGAATTGGGAAAGGATGTCCTCTACGTCCGTTTCCTCCGGGGTCTCCAGAGGGATGAATTCGGTCTGTTCCAGGCCTAATTCCACGTAAAAGGGAGCGTTTTCCTGGGTGCGAAAGGAGAGGCGCCGACACTGGGGCCGATCGATCATGGTATTGAGGAGCAGGGTTATGGTTTGATTGATGGCGATGGCCCGGGGCTGACTGTTGCGGGCGGTCAACCCGAACTGGGCTTCGATCTTGCGACGCAT
Source organism: Thermosulfurimonas sp. (assembly GCF_015491435.1). Lineage (NCBI taxonomy): Bacteria > Pseudomonadati > Thermodesulfobacteriota > Thermodesulfobacteria > Thermodesulfobacteriales > Thermodesulfobacteriaceae > Thermosulfurimonas > Thermosulfurimonas sp. The sequence continues at coordinate 9,656 of NZ_WFVX01000128.1, read as the reverse complement.
GGCCCCGATGATCTGGTTCACCGTTTCTCCGAGGAAATTTATTACCTCATCGGAGGTGTATTCCCGGGCCAGTTCCTCCTCGGGAAGCCCCATGAATTGCATGGCCCGACGATAGATCTCCAGGGCCGCCGCTCCGGAAAAATTCATGCAGAAGAGCCCGCTGTAATCTCCGGTAAATTCCACGAAGGCCCCCAGTTCGGGTTTGAGGCTTACCATGGGGATGCGCTGGATGGTGGGGGCGTAGCGAATCCGGGAACCGGTGGTCCCTTCCACCACCTCCTTTACCGCCTCGCAGGCGAGTTTGGCCACCAGGTTTACCGTGCTCAATCTCTTCTCCGCCATGGCTTGACTCCCTGATACCGATTATTATTTAGGCTCCTAACATAGAATTTCAGCTTCGACAACGAAGATGAGGGTCCGGATCGAAAAACTCGTTTTCGGCGGAGACGGACTGGCCCGACTACCCGAGGGCCGGGTGGTCTTCGTCCCGGGGGTGATCCCGGGCGAGGAGGTGGAGATCGAACTGGTCAGGGAACACCGGGATTATGCGGAAGCCCGGGTCCGGGAGATTCTTTCCCCCTCTCCGGAACGGGTGACCCCTCCCTGTCCCCATTACGGGGTCTGCGGGGGTTGCCAGTTTCAACATATCAGCTACCCCGCCCAGGTCCGGTGGAAGGAGGAAATGCTGCGGGAGACCCTGGAGCGTCTGGGGGGAATTCCCGGGGACCTGGTGGAGGGAGTGGTGCCCTCGCCGTCTCCCTTGCGTTATCGGAACCGTCTTCGTTTCCATGTGGAATCCGGCACCGGGAGGCTGGGTTTCGTAAAACGCAAGAGCCACGATCTGGTGCTGATCGAGGACTGTCTGCTGGGGGAAGAGCCCCTGGGGAGGGTGCTGGCTGCGTTTTCCCGGAGTGCGGCCTGGCGAAGGCTTCAGAGCTGGGCCAAGCGGGTGAAGCTGGAACTCTCCCCGGCCGAGGGCCTGGTTACCGTGCTCTTCTGGATCACGGTGGAACCCGATCCGGAAGACGTGCGGGATCTGGCCCGGGAGCTACCCGGGGTAAAGAGCGTCTTTTTCTGGACCCGGGGGCCCCGTCCCCGGGGTCCTTTCCCCGAGGAGGCCCCTCACCGGGGGCGTCGTCTCTTTCCGGTACCGAGTTCCCTTTTCCCCGGGGTGGAAGAGCCGCTTTATTTTGCCCGTCCGGGGGTGTTCACCCAGGCCAACTGGGAGATCAATCTCCGGATCATGGAATATCTGCGCCTCCGGGCCGGAGAGGTGGAGCGGGTTCTGGATCTTCACGCCGGAATGGGCAATTTTCTCTTTCCCCTGGCCTCGCAGGCTTCCGAGGCCCGGGGGGTGGATACCGACCCCGGCGCCATCGAGGACGGGCTCTATACCGCGGAATATCTGGGACTGACCCCCAGGGTGCGTCTGGAAAGGATCACCGCCACCGAAGCCCTGATCGAGACCTGGAAGGAGGCGGAAACCTATCCCCTGGTATTGCTCGATCCTCCCCGGGGAGGCTGCCGCGAACTCCTGCGCTATTTGCCGGAGGTGGCCCGGGATCGACTGATCTATATCTCCTGCGATCCTCCCACCCTGGCCCGCGATCTCAAACTCCTTCTGGACGCGGGTTATCGCCCCGAGGTCCTTAAGGGTTTCGATATGTTCCCCCAGACCTATCACCTGGAAGTGGTGGCCCTCCTTCGACGGCACCCCTAGCTTTCCTTACCCGTGGTTTCCTGTTTGAAGCCTCCGATCTGCCATTTTCTCGTTTTTTTGTATTCTTTTGTTTTCACCTTTAATGACTTCTGCGAGAAGGAAATTTAAATTTTCACTTCTTCTTTAATCCTATTCTTTCCGAAAACTAGAAAAAACTAGCTAATACTTGACATACCCTTAAACTATGAGATTATGAATTTAAAAAAGGCTTAAGGAGGCACATATGGGCAAAACGGGGTTTAAAGGGTGAAAACGGCGGAAGCCGTTGAGCGGGGTCTAAAACTACCATATTAAAGGAGGTGGATTATGAAAGTTTCGCGTCGAGATTTTCTGGTAACCTCGGGTATAATGGCCGGATTAATGGTAGGGGGTAAGTTTCTGGGGCGGGAAGCCTGGGCTTACAGTTACGGTTCGGAGTTCGAGTATGCGGAGCTTGATCCGGACGAGGTGGCCTGGGAGGCGTATCGGCACTACTTCAAGAAGTGGTGTTGTTCCACGGTGCTGGAGGGGCTGGTGAGTCAGCTGCGCAAGAAGGTAGGCGGTCCGTGGAAGGACTTTCCGGTGGATGCCTATCGCTGGGCCCACGGCGGGCTGGCCGGCTGGGGCGCCCTGTGCGGAACCCTGACCGGAGCGGGCATCGTGGCCGGGCTGGTAACCCGGGATACGGACACCGCCGAGGCCATCGTCAACGACATGGCCTTCTTCTATTCCTATACCCCTCTTCCCGAGTATCAGCCCCGGAAGATTCTCAAGGCCGAGATTCAGAACATGAGCGTGGCCGGGACCCCGGTGTGTCACATCTCCGTGGGCCGCTGGATGGCCGCCGAAGGGGTGGGGTTCCTTACGGACGAGCGGGCGGAGAGGTGTGCCCGGCTCTCCGCGGATGTGGCCAGGCAGGTAACCATCTATCTCAACGAATGGCTGCGGAACGGGAAGCGCTATACCCCGAAGAACCGGATCCTCTACAACCTGCTGCATAACGGCATTACCTCGCAGAACAACTGTATGGACTGTCACGGGCAGAATGTGCCGCATCCGGAAGAGACCTATGCTACCCTTAAAAAGTAAAATCGCTTCTTAAAGAAAGGAAGTTATCTTTAAGGGGAGCCTGTATAGGGCTCCCCTCTTAATTATTTTCCGAAAATGGAGATTTTTAGGGATTTAAAGGAAATATTTTCCAAAAAAACCTTGTTAATAGGCATTTTATTCCAAAATCTTGATTTGACAAAGGGAGCACTCGCTGCTAAGAAACCAATAAAATCGCAGGAGGAGGGGAGGGTGTATGAAAGAGCATTTTAAAAATGTCTATCGTACCCTATGTGTAGAGAACTGGTCCCCTTTGATAGGCGGCATTATGATCGCTTTCTTCGTTATCCTCCTGGAAATGTGGTATCGTCCCTGGGGTATCGTCGGTGGTTTGAGGAACTGGGCCGACTGGGTTTTTTACGGGTTAGGGCTTTATGAGGACGCTCCCCCCCATCCCTTATGGTTTTCCTCTTCGGTGCTTAATATAGGCTTTCTCTGGGGGGCCTTTATTTCCGCCACCCTGGCCCGGGAATTCAGTCTGCGGGTTCCGCCGGGGATAGAGTTCGTCAAGGCTATAGTGTCCGGTATTCTGATGGGAATAGGTGCGGCCCTGGCCATGGGGTGTAACATCGGTGGTATGTACATGGCCATCAACAATCTCGCGGCCAACGGTCTTCTGATGTGGATCGGTCTGGTGATCGGGGTCCGTTTTGCGGTGAAGTATCTCTACTGGGAGATCGAGCATCTTCCTTCCGGGGGTGGTTTCGAGATCAACCTTTCCAAGATCAATCCTCTGCTGGCCATTCTGGCCATTATCGGTCTGATCTGGGCGGGCAAGGCCTATTTCGGAAGTGAAAAGGATATGGGGGCCACCCTGGGAGGGTGTCTGATCCTCACCGCCGGTATCGGCTATGCCATGCACCGGAGCCGTCTCTGTATCGTGAACGCCCTGCGGGAGCCCTATATGTCCGGTGAGGCGACCATGGCCCGGGCGGTGATCGTGAGCCTCCTTCTTACCTCCATCGGGATTGCCATCATTAAGCTGGCCGGTATCCGCGACGAGATGGCCTATGTGACCCCCACCTTCGGTCTGGGGGCTCTGGTGGGAGGCATCATCTTCGGCTTCGGGATGACCGTGGCTGGAGGGTGCGGTTCCGGAAGCCTGTGGCGGGTGGCCGAGGGGCAGCTCAAGCTCTGGGTGGTGGCCATCTTCTTCGGTCTCTCCAACTCGCTGGTCCGTCACCTTTTCAGTGTGTACGAGATCCTTTATGTGAACGAGGATGGGGAGCTGGTGAGCAAGTGGCTGGGCAAAAGCGTGTTCCTCCCCGATTATCTGGGCTATGCTGGCACGATACTCCTGATCGCTGTCTTCCTCTTCATCTGGAGGGTGCTGGTGGACTGGAACGAGGAAACCAACCGCTTTGTATTGGAGTTATAAAATAAAAATCCAGTAAAGGAGGTTAGTTATGGGAGTAAATCTGGATGAAATCAAACCCGATCTCACCATCGATTGCAAAGGTCTTTCCTGTCCCATGCCCCTTCTTAAGACCAAGAAGGCCATTCAGAAGCTCCAGCCCGGGCAGATCCTGGAAATGCTGGGGACCGATCCGGGGTCCAAGAATGATCTCCCGGGGTGGTGCGAGCGGGCCGGACACGAGTTTTTAGGGGTTAAGGAAGATGCGGGATTTATGAGGTTTTATGTAAGAAAGGGCAAATAAAATTCGCAGGAGGTGTATCATGAGTAAAGATCCGGACAAGCTGGGAATTTTTGTAACCACTCCCCAGTACTGGGGACATCTTTTGAAGATTGTGGAGGCGGCCCAGCGGGCGGGCAAGAAGGTCAAGATCTTCTTCACCTTTAAGGCGGTGCATCTGACCAAGCAGCTCGAATTCCCCAAGCTGGTGCAGATGATCCCCGAGGCTGATCTGGCCATCTGTGCGGACAGCTACACCTGTGAGGGGTTCGATGTGGAGCTGGACATCCCCGGAGGGATGACCCCCAAGCAGATGCGTACCCAGGCCTATCACGGCGAGATTCTGGAAGAATGCGGGAAGTATCTGGTTCTCTAAAAATTCGGGAAGAAGGAGGTAGGAAATGTCTTTAAAGATATATTTTCTGATTGCCAATCGGCAGTATATCACCGATGGAATTCGTTCCACCCTGGGGCAGTCGGTGGAGAATCATTTTTCGCATGCCTGCATCTTCTATCAGAAGATGCCCCGTCTCACCGAATACGTGAAAGAGAACATGGAATGGATCCGGGACATGGAGGGAGATGTCTTTGCGGTGGTGGATACTATGGATGAAGAGGCCAAGAAATACAACGTGGAGGAGGCCGGCCTCACCCCCATCACTCTGGAGGAGCTGGCGCAGAAGCTTCGGGAGGCGGATGTGATCATCGGTTACGGTATGCCCAAGCAGAAACACGGCCCGCCTCCGGCCTGTGCGGACTAAGGTTTTTTCGAAATTCTAATTGAGGAGGGTAACGATGAAGATCCTACATGTATATAGAAACGAGCCCAACGAGGAGGTGAAGAAGCTGGTCTCCCTGCTCAACGAGGGAAACGAGGCCATGGAGTTTAACCTTTACGAGGCCAAGGAGGATGCCGACTACGATCGTCTGATCCAGATGATCTGGGAGGCGGACAAGACCATAAGCTGGTGGTAGAAAATAGAGGGGGGCGGAATCCCCGCCCCCCTTGCCTCTCCCAAACTATTTCATTTCCTAATCACTTCATAAACCCCCGGCAGGTGTCGATAGCGTTCGGCGTAATCCAGTCCGTAACCCACCAGGAATCCCCGCGGTATCTTAAAGGCTACGAAGTGTAAAGGCACGGAGACCTTCCGGCGCTCGCTTTTGTCGATAAAACAGCAAATCTTTACCGAGGACGGTCGGTGCATTTGGAGATGCTCCAGAAGATAGGCCAGGGTGTAGCCGGTATCCACGATGTCTTCCACGATGAGGACATCCTTGTCCTGAAGGGGTAGTTCCACGTCCTTGGTGATCTGGACCTCACCGCTGGAGGTGTCGGAGAAGCCGTAGCTTTTGAGGCGTACGAAATCCACCTCCACCCGGGGCAGAGACAGAGACCGCATCAGGTCGGCCAGGAATACAAAGGCCCCCTTGAGCACCCCCACCAATACCAGGGGTCTATCCCGGTAGTGTTGAGAGATCTCCTGCCCCAGTTCCCGGACGCGCCGGGCGATCTCCTCCGGGGAGAGCAGAAGCTTGAGTTCCTCGGACATGAGCTTCGACCTCCTTTAATTTTGGGAGCGACCCCTTTAAATTTAACCTCCTGCGATCCGGAGGCCAAAGAAGGGATCCTCCCGGAGTTACATATCCCGGGTGTAGGCGCGGAGGAGGACCGGGGTGGGAAAGGGGCCTTCGCCTCCCTGGGCCAGCCAGTCGCGCAGGAGAAGTTTGTGTTTATACATGGCCAGATCCGCCCGGTGCAGACATGATTCCAGGGTGTCCGTACCCAGGATGTCCGTGGCTCCGCAGGCCAGGTACTTTTCCAGGTCCTCGATCCGGATGGGGGTTCCGGCCAGTTCCAGCAGGAAAGGGGCCACCCGATCCAGGGAAGGGGCAGCCAGAAGGAGGATGAACTCGTCGCCCCCTATGCGTACCGGCATATCCACCCTTTTGGTCAGGGTCCGAAGACGATTGGCCACGCGGATCAGGACCTGATCCCCGGCCTGGTGACCGAAGCGGTGATTCACCTCCTTAAAACCGTAAATGTCCAGAAAGACCACCACGTATAATTCCTTCCCCTCGGTTATGCGCCGGATGACCTCTGGAAAGAAGATATTCAGGGCCCGGCGATTCCAGAGCCCGGTAAGGGGGTCGCGCAGAAGCTCTTCGCGCAGGTAATCCACCTGACGCTCCAGCTCCTCCAGGCGGTGCAGCAGTTCCTCCAGGGCCCCCAGACGCCCTTCCTGGGCCAGTTTGTCCCGGATATCCACGTGCAGGAGCAGCCAGTTGAGCACCTCCCGGGTCTCCCGGAGGATCTCCACCAGGGTGTTCTTTTTCTCCCCGGGAGAAAGGGGTTCGTACCTTCGGAACTCCTCCGCATAACGCGGGGGGAGGGGCAGTTGCTGTTCCCGAAAGGGGGAGAGAAAGGCGGCCCAGCAGGTGCGAAGACGATCGGCCTCCCTTTCCAGAAATTCGGAAAAAGCATCCGTAGGCATGTCTGCTACCGCTCGCTTCCGTTTATCCGCTTGGAGAAAGAGTATAGTTCACAAACGGTTCCAGTATAGTGGAAGAGGCTTCTCTTGCCAAGCTCAAACTTAGAGATTAATAAGATGGAACATGATAGAACTTCGCCCATCCAAAGAGGAATTCGTTTCTCTGGGGCAAACCTATTCCCTGATTCCGGTCTATACCGAGCTTCTGGTGGATCTGGAGACCCCTATTTCCCTCTTTTATAAGCTCTTTTCCGGTCATTACGGATTTCTGCTGGAAAGTCTGGAGGGAGGGGAAAAATGGGCCCGGTATAGTTTTATAGGCCTGCAGCCCTTTTTGATCTTTCGGGCCCGGGGGCGGAGGGTTACCCTGCTTGATCGCCACGGCGAGATCACCCGGGAGGTGGAGGATCCTCTGGAAGTCCTCAAACAGAAGGTCCTCGCCTATAGGGCCCCCCGTATTCCCGAGCTTCCGCGCTTTTTCGGAGGGGCGGTGGGGTTTCTGGCCTATGATGTGGTTCGTTTCATTGAGCGACTGCCGGATCTGGCCCCGGATACCGCGGATTTCTCCCATCTGCATTTCATGTTTCCGGAGATCCTTCTGGCCTACGATCGGGTCCGGCACGTCTTACAGGTGATTTACAACGTGAGGGTGGAGCCCGGGGAATCGCTGGAGGCCCTTTACGAGCGGGCCCGGGCGGAGATCGGAGCGGTGGTCTCCCGCATCCGGGGGCCGCTTCTTTATCCTCCCCCCACCCGGGCCGGGGAGGCCACGGAGCTTTCCCCGGAGATGGAAAAAGAGCGCTTCAAGGAAATGGTGCGTCGGGCCAAGGAGTATATCGCCGCCGGGGATGTCATTCAGGTGGTGCTTTCCCAGAGGTTTTCCGGACGATCCCATCTTCCTCCCTTTGCTCTCTATCGGGCTCTGCGCAAGATCAACCCCTCGCCCTATCTTTTCTTTCTGCGCCTGGCGGACGAGACCCTGATCGGTTCTTCCCCGGAGATCCTGGTGCGGGTGGAGGAGGGGCGGGTGGAGACCCGTCCCATTGCCGGCACCCGTCCGCGGGGGCAAGACGAAACCGAAGATGCGGAGCTGGCCCGGGATCTTTTGCGCGATCCCAAGGAAAGGGCCGAACATCTCATGCTGGTGGATCTGGGGCGGAACGACATCGGGCGGGTATGCACCTACGGCAGCGTGGAGGTCTATGATCTCATGGTGATCGAGCGTTATTCCCATGTCATGCACCTGGTTTCCGGGGTGAGGGGGGAGCTTGCTCCGGGACGGGACATGTTCGATGTCTTCCGGGCCGCCTTCCCTGCGGGGACGGTCTCCGGGGCTCCCAAGATCCGGGCCATGGAGATCATCGAGGAGCTTGAGCCGGTGAAGCGGGGCCCTTATGCCGGAGCGGTGGGTTATTTCGGGTTTTCCGGGAACATGGATCTGTGTATCACCATTCGGACCCTCTTCCAGAAGGGGGATCGGCTTTATCTCCAGGCCGGGGCCGGAATAGTGGCCGATTCGGATCCGGAACGGGAGTACGAGGAAACCCTGAACAAGGCCCGGGGTATGATGCAGGCCCTGGAGCTGGTGAGGAAGGGGGTGGTCTAGGAATGCGGCTCCTGGTGATAGACAATTACGATTCCTTCACCTATAACCTGGTGCAGCTCCTGGGGGTGATGCTGGAAAAGCTCTTTCCGGAGGGAGAGATCCTGGTTTACCGGAACGACGAGATCACCGTGTCCCAGGCCGAGGGGCTGCGCCCCACCCACGTGGTTATTTCCCCCGGCCCCTGCACCCCGCAGAAGGCCGGCATTTCCGTGGAGTTGATCCGGGTGCTGGCCGGTCGGGTGCCCATCCTGGGGGTCTGTCTGGGGCACCAATGTATCGGCGAGGCCTTCGGGGGGAGGATCGTTTCGGCCCGAAGACTCATGCACGGCAAGACCTCGCAGATCACCCACGACGGCAGGGGGGTCTTTCAGGGGCTGCCCTCCCCCTTTGAGGCCATGCGTTATCACTCGCTGGCCATCGAGGAGGCCAGTCTCCCCCCGGAGCTTACGATCACCGCCCGGGCCGAGGACGGGGAGATAATGGGGGTACGCCACCGGGAATATCCGGTGGAGGGAGTCCAGTTCCATCCGGAATCCATAGGGACCTCGCTTGAGGCCTGGAAGCGGCTGAGCAAACCCCCGCGCGAGTGGGATTTTAATTCGGACGATCTTCCCGAGGGGGTGCGGATCCTGCGGAATTTTCTCCGTTTCCCTCCAGGAAGAGTTTGAGCCGGATCTTTTTATATTCCCGAAGGGTTCGCAGGGCCAGGAAGTCCGAAAGGGCATAGCGACGGGAGATCTCCCGGAGTCGGTCTTCTATCCCTCGGGGGGCATGGAGCATGGTATAGAGATTGTAGGGCCATCGGGGGTAAGAGACCCTTTCGTAGCAGTGGGTGATCCCGGGTTCCCGGGCGAGGGCCCGGCCGATTTCCTCCACCCGGGCTTCGGGTACGCGCCAGGCCACCATGATGTTTTCCCGGAAACCGGCCCGATGGTGGCGCACCAGACCGGCGAACCGGCGCATGACCCCCTTGCGGAGCATCTCCTCGATCCAGGCCAGGAGTTCCTCCTCGCTGACCTCGGCCCGGCGAGCCACCTCCCGAAAGGGGCGGGGAACCAGGGGCAGGGGTTCCTGGGTGGCCCGTACCAGTTTTACGGTGCGGGGATGGGGGTTCTGGG
>NZ_WFVX01000127.1:0-5541 GCF_015491435.1 Thermosulfurimonas sp. | reverse complement strand
GTAAAGGGCCTCCTTGCACTTCTCACCGGAGCGGTTTAACTTCTCAAGCTATGAATTTCCACCGGGTGGCCAAAAGCCTTTTTGAGGCGGCCATGCTCAAGCGCTTAAAGCGCACGGGTTATGCCTATCTGGGTACGGGCTCGGAGTCCGTGGCCGCCCATAGCTTCGGAGTCGTCTATGCGGCCTGGCTTCTCGCTTCCCTTACCCCCGAGGCCGATACGAACCGGGTCATCAAGATGGCCCTGCTCCACGATCTCGCCGAGGCCCGCATCGGGGATCTCAACTCCGTAAACAAACTCTACGATACTGTGGACGAGGAGAGAGCCTTCTCCGACGCCCTCTCCGGGCTGCCCTTAGAAAACGAGGCCCGGGAGCTCGTTCGGGAATATCTGGCCCAGGAAAGCCTTGAGGCCCGGCTGGTGCACGACGCCGACCAGATCGACCTCATCGTGATGCTCAAGGAACAGAAAGACCTGGGCAACCCTTACGCCCCCAGGTGGCTCTCCTACGCCCTTCGCCGTATCAAAACCAATACGGCCCGAAAACTTGCCGAGGCCGTACTCGAGACCGACTGGGCCTCCTGGTGGCTGGATCATTTCGTGGCCCGGGATGAAAAGGCCTGATCTTTCCCTTTGCAGTCGCTGCGGACGCTGCCTTGCCGTATGCCCCCTCTATTCTGAAACCCGCCTGGAAACTCATTCCCCCCGCGGACGTATCTTTTTACTGGAAAAAGGGATCCGAAAACACCCTTCCCTCCGATCCTGCCTCCGGTGCGGCAGATGCACCATGGTCTGCCCCAATGGTATCCGCCTGGCCGAATATCTTGCCCTGGAGTCGAGACTATCCCCTCCCTTCCCGGTGAAGACCGCGGTCTCTTTCCTCAGGGGCCGCGACCCGTCGAGCTCTCGAAAAATTCCGGCCCCTCGTTCGGGCTCCCCTACCCTATTTCTTTCCTGCGGAGCCCTTTATTTCTATCCCGAGGGAACGCAAAAGTTTATCCGACGCTTACAGAAAAGCGGGCTTGATCCGGGGGTTTCCCCTCCCCTGTGTTGCGGCCTTCCCTTTCTTACCCTGGGTTGGCCCTCCCTTTTTCGAAAAAAAGCCCTGGAGACCCTGGAAGCCCTCTCCGATACCCGGGGGCCTATCCTCGTGCTCTGTGCTTCCTGCCTCTGGACCCTGACCGATCTCTATCCCCTGTTCTTTGCCGGGGAACCCGAGGAGGAAACCGTCCATGAAATAGTTTCCCGGGTCCGAGATGCTCTGGAGTGGACCTTCCGCCACTTTCCCGAGGCCTTTCCCGAAGGACTCGTCTTTCATCTTTCCTGTCATCTCCGAAAAACCCCCCGGGATATCCCCTTTGCCGCCCTATCCGCGTGTTGCGGGGCTCATCAACCTTTTCTCCCTCGAATCTTTCATGAGGAACTGTTACGATCCGCTCCTTATCTACTTGCCACCGCCTGTACCGCTTGTTATCTTAAATTAAAACACAGTCTTTCCTCCCCGCCTGAAGTGAGGCATTGGGCGGAGTACTTAAGTGTTTGAGCCTTCTTATCTAGAACTTCTCGAAAGCGGGGAACTCGATCGACGGATAGAGGCCCTCTACGCCCGGTTGAGCCCCTGTGTTCTTTGCCCCAACGAATGTCGGGTGGATCGACTGCGGGGAGAAAAGGGCCTTTGCCGGGTGGGGGATCGTCCCATGATTTCCAGTTACGGCCCCCATTTTGGAGAGGAGGCCCCTCTGGTGGGTTTCGGGGGGTCGGGAACCATCTTCTTCACCTATTGCAATCTGGCCTGTGTCTATTGCCAGAACTGGGAAATAAGCCATCTGGGCGAAGGGGAAGAGATCAGTGTGGAGGAACTGGCCCGTATCATGCTATTGCTTCAGGCCCGGGGATGCCACAATATCAACCTGGTGACCCCCACCCATCAGGTCCCCTTTATTGTGGAGGCGGTAAAAAAGGCGGCTGAGGAGGGCCTGCGGCTCCCCCTGGTTTATAACTGCGGGGGCTACGAATCGGTGGAGACCCTGAAACTACTCGAGGGCATTGTGGACATCTATATGCCGGACTTCAAATACGCCGATGAAAAAGTGGCGCTCAGGCTTTCCAAGGTTCGAAAATATCCTCAGGTAGCCCGCAAGGCCCTTAAGGAAATGCACCGGCAGGTAGGAGATCTGGTCATCAAAGACGGGATTGCGCTACGCGGCCTCCTGGTGAGGCATCTGGTGCTTCCGGGAGGTCTGGCCGGCACCCCGGAGGTCCTGCGCTTTATCGCTCGGGAATTATCTCCCGAAACCTACGTAAATATTATGGATCAATACAGGCCCTGCGGCGAGGCCTGGAAATATCCCCCGCTGGACCGTCCCCTTTATCGGGAGGAATACGAAGAGGCCCTGGCCTGGGCCGAAAGGGTGGGCCTCAAACGTCTGGATCCGGGGCGTTCGCGTTTCTGGTGATGCGTATATTCGCCATCGGCGACATACACGGTTGTGCCGAGGCTCTGGAGAGATTGCTCGGCCGGTTACCTGTGGACTGGGGGGTCGATCTGGTGATCTTCCTGGGAGATTACATCGACCGGGGGCCTGAACCCCGTCGGGTAGTCGAAAAGGTCATGGAGCTCCGAAAACTTTACCCCGAGCGAGTGATCGCCCTGCGGGGAAACCACGAATGGATGTTCCTGCGCTATCTACGGGGGATCGAACCCGAAGTCTTCCTTTTTAACGGGGGCGAGGCCACGCTCAGGGCCTATTATCAGGAAGGGAAACTGGATATCCCGGAGGAACATCGAACCTTTCTGGAGGATCTGCCCCTTTACTACGAAACCGAAGATTACTTTTTCGTACACGCCGGGGTGCGCCCCGAACGACCCCTGCATAGCCAGGAAGAAGAAGATCTTTTGTGGATCCGGGAGGGTTTCTATTATTATCCCGGAACCTTTCCCAAAAAGATCGTTTTCGGGCATACTCCCTTTCCCGAACCCCTTCTCCTCCCGGATCGCTTGGGAATAGACACCGGATGCGTCTATGGAGGGAAACTTACCGCCATTGAGCTTCCGGCCGAAAAGATCTATCAGGTAGAATGTCCCAGGAGGTGGCCATGAGCGTGTCTTTTGACGATCATGAGGACGATTATTATCAGAGGCGTCCCTCCTGGCGGGAGATAGACCGTCGGAGGGATCGCAGCCTGCACTCGCGTATCAAGGAGAAATACGAACGGACCGATTCCGAAAAGGCCATCCAGCGTTCGGGGTGGCTGAAGGAGAAATATCTTCGGGAGGTGGAAAAACTCTTTTCCGGGAAGAAAGGTTCTCCGGAACACGAAAAGGCCCTCAAACGCCTTCAAAACGCCTACGGGACCAAACGTTTCACCCGGGCAGCCCGGGAATATGTACGTGAGTACGGCCTTCCCGAGGAATGGAATCTCCTTCTGCTCCTTCTGGAAGCCGAGGACGAAAAGGTGGTCTGTGAAGCCATGGAAAGCTTATCCCGAAGACTGCCCGAGCGCAGTCCCATTGAAAGACAGGGGTTCCTGGCCAAGATCCGCAGCCTTTTACTGGTCAACGAGAATCCCCGCATACGGGCCTGTGCGGAAAGGATCCTGGCGGAGGTGGGAGCTTGAGGTCCTGGGTGGATAAATTTCTCACCCATCTGGAACTGGAAAGGAATCTTTCCTCCCATACCCTGGAGGCGTATGCCCGTGATCTAAGAGACTTCCAGACCTTCCTGCAAAAAGAGGGGGGAGGGACACCGGAAGAAGCCGGAACCGAGGACATCCTCCTTTTCTTGGAGGAGCTCAAGCGCCGGGGGCTTTCCTCCCGAACCCTGGCTCGAAAGTTATCGGCCTTGAAGAGTTTTTACCGTTTTCTGGAACTGGAAGAGCGCATCGAACACAACCCTTTACATCTGATAGAGGGGCCCCGTCTTCCCCGAAACCTCCCCAAGGTCCTGAGTGTGGAGGAGGTGGAAAGGCTTCTTTCCGCACCGGATCTCTCCACTCCCCAGGGGCTGAGAGATCGAGCCATGCTGGAAACCCTCTATGCCACGGGAATGAGGGTCTCCGAGCTGGTGCGTCTGACCTTTGCCCAGCTCAACCTCTCGGCGGGTTTCGTCCGCATTTTCGGTAAGGGCAAACGCGAACGATTGGTCCCTCTGGGAGACCTGGCCCGGGAGTATCTGGAACGTTATTTACGCGAAGCTCGCCCCGTTCTTTGCGGAGGAAAAGAGACCCCCTACGTCTTTCTGAATCGGAAGGGGGCCCCCCTTACTCGCCAACGTTTCTGGCAGATTATACGCGATTACGCTCGACAGGCTGGAATAACCCGGGAAATATCCCCCCATGTTCTGCGTCATTCCTTTGCCACCCATCTTTTGCAGGGAGGCGCCGATCTTCGTTCGGTCCAGATGATGCTGGGACATGCCAGCCTCTCCACCACCCAGATCTACACCCATCTTGATCTGCGCAATCTAAGAGCCGTGCATGAAAAACACCACCCCAGAAACTGAAAATCTCTATCCGAAGCTGCTCGCTTCGCTGGATCATCCCGAGGTACTTCTCGCTGCTACCGAGGTGGGGGAGGAACTGGGCTGTTCCATCTATCTGGTGGGGGGTCCGGTGCGGGACTTTTTCTTGGGTCGAAGGCTCAAAGACCTGGACCTGGTAGTGGAGGAAAAGGCAGACGCCGCGGCTAAGGCCCTGGCCCGAAAACTTTCCGGAAGGATTAAGTCCCATTCCCCTTTCGGGACCTTCAAGATCGTCTATTCCGGTGGAGAGGTAGATCTGGCCATGGCCCGCAGGGAGACTTATCCCGCACCGGCCGCCCTACCCCGGGTGGAACCTGCTTCCATTGATGAAGATCTGCATCGTCGCGATTTTACCGCTAATGCCATGGCGGTGGCCCTTTCCGGCCCCCGCCGGGGTCGGCTCCTGGATCCCTTTTCCGGGCTCGCGGATCTCCGTGAGGGGGTTCTCCGGGTGCTACACCTGGATTCCTTCGTGGACGACCCCACCCGTATCTTCAGGGCCGGGCGTTATGCCGTACGTTTCGGATGGGCTCTGGCCGAGGAAACTCTGCAGGCCCTGGGCCGGGCCTACCGAACCCAAGCCCCTCTGCGTCTTTCTCCGGCCCGGATCCTCGGAGAGATCAAACGCATCCTGGAGGAACCCGATCCGGAAAACGTCCTCCGGTGTCTGGAAATAATGGGGCTGTGGCTGGCCCTGGAGCTTCCCCCACCCCCCGAGCATTTCTCTTCTCTGTGGCCTATCCTTCGCCGAAATCTCCCCACGCGGACCTTGCTTAAGGGTATGATCATCGCCCTGGCCCACGGAGAATCGCATCTTCTCCTTCGCCTGGGCCTTCAACCCGGGGAGGCCGAAAGATATTCCCGTAGCTGGGAGGAACTGTGCCGCCACAGCCCGGAACTGACCCGGGCTTCAAGCCCCAGCCGGCGCTATCGACTCCTGGAAACCTACCCCCCGGAAATAATATGCGCTTATTTCCTGCACTATAAAGAATTAGAATACATAGCTAAAGAATATTTTAAGC